>CAYGRF010000006.1:17443-41548 GCA_964352275.1 uncultured Caulobacterales bacterium | reverse complement strand
CGCAAGAATATCGCAGCTTTGATTTCATGTCCCCGTGGGAAGGCGCGAAATATGTCCTCCCCGGTGATGAGAAAGAGGGGACGTGATGCGGTTGTCTGTCTTAAAGTTTCTAATATTATTTGTTGCAGTTTCCTTAGTGATTTTGGGTCCGGCAGGCGTTCAGGCTCAGAGCTCGATTATGAAAGATCCAAAGGTTAGGGCTCTGGTTGAAGTCCGGCTAGCAAAGGTTCGGCAACTTTCCGATGAGGAACTGGATCGAGCGGCCGAGCGTAACCGAGCTACTACAGATGCCAATTTTAACGAACTTTCCAAAAAAGATGTTAGACGGCTAGCAAGGTTGGGTGACGCAGTTTGGCTTGATTGCGCTAAGATTGCGACGTTCGGCGCCGAAGAGGCAAAGACTAGAGATTTGTCCGATAAAATGAATTTGTCTCGCGTTTACGATGAACTAATGCGTGCTGTATTTTACAATCAAATGCGCGCCAAGCTAGTTGATCATGGGAAGTACAGGGTCAACGGTATAGATTTTGAGGCCGCCAAGTCTCAGGCCGGGGCTAAAAACTGGCAACTGTTCGTAGCGTCACGCGGCCTGAAGTGTCAGTTAAGTCTGATAGATGTAAATCTCTCCGGCGAATATGAAAATGCTTTTGTCTTCTATGGTAAGAGTAGTTCTGCGGCTGACCTTTACCGGAAATCGGAGGCTAACTAAATGGCCACTACAGAAGCCACAATCTCAGGTGATGACCGTAACTTCACCATCAATTTCGGCCCGCAACACCCTGCGGCGCATGGCGTGCTCCGGCTTGTGCTTGAGCTTGAAGGCGAGATTGTTGAGCGGGTTGATCCGCATATCGGTCTTTTGCACCGCGGCACGGAAAAGCTGATTGAGCATAAGACTTACTTGCAAGCTTTGCCATATTTTGACCGGCTCGATTATGTCGCGCCGATGAACCAAGAGCATGCATATTGTCTGGCGATAGAAAAGCTGGCCGGAATATCAGTGCCACGCCGCGCCGAGTTCATCCGCGTGGTGTTCTCTGAGGTTGGCCGTATTCTCTCGCATATGCTCAACGTGACGACGCAAGCCATGGATGTGGGCGCGCTGACGCCGCCTGTTTGGGGCTTCGAGGAGCGCGAGAAGTTGATGGTGTTTTATGAGCGCGCATCCGGCTCGCGTATGCATGCCGCATATTTCCGTCCAGGCGGCGTCCATCAGGACCTTCCGCCCAAGCTCGTCGCTGATATGATTGCGTGGTGTGACCAATTCCCGCAAAAACTTAAAGACATTGAGACGCTGCTCACGGGGAACCGAATTTTCAAACAGCGCAACGTCGATATTGGCGTTGTCTCGAAGCAGGATTGCTACGATTGGGGATTCTCCGGCATCATGGTGCGGGGGTCAGGCATTCCCTGGGATCTGCGCCGTAACCAGCCCTACAGCGTTTATAACGAGCTCGATTTCAAAATCCCTCTGGGCAAAAACGGTGATTGTTATGACCGTTATCTGTGCCGAGTTGATGAAATGTATGAAAGCGCGAAAATCATCAAGCAGGCACTTGAGATGATGCCCGAGGGCCCTGTTTTGTCGACGGACAATAAGATTACACCGCCGCGCCGTGCCGACATGAAGCAAAGTATGGAGGCGCTGATCCATCACTTTAAACTTTATACCGAAGGCTTTCATGTGCCGGAAGGCGAGGTTTATACATGCGTTGAGGCTCCGAAGGGCGAATTTGGTGTGTATTTGGTCTCGGACGGCACGAATAAGCCCTACCGCTGCAAAATCCGCGCGCCGGGGTTCCCGCATTTGGCAGCGATGGATTATCTGAATAAGGGGCATATGCTCGCAGATGTGTCCGCGATCCTCGGCTCGCTCGATATTGTGTTCGGGGAGATTGACCGATGAGTGCGCGCCGACTTGCCATACGTCAGCCTGATGCGTTTAAACTCTCAAGCGCGGCAAAAAAAGAAATTGCTCATTGGGTCAAAAAATATCCAAAAGGGCGGCAGCGCTCAGCACTCATCCCCGCGCTTTGGATTGCGCAAAAGGATGCCGGTGGCTGGCTCCCTGAGGCTGTCATTCGGGAATTGGGCGATATATTGGATATGGCCTATATTCGTGTCTACGAAGTTGTGACTTTCTACACCATGTTCAACATGGCGCCCGTAGGCACGCATCACATACAGCTTTGCGGGACAACGCCGTGCTGGCTGCGCGGCTCTGACGGGCTTATCGAAGTGCTTGAGCGGCGTATCGGTCCGCGCGGCTCGGTTTCAAGCGACGGAAAGCTGTCTTGGGTCGAGGTCGAATGTTTGGGCGCTTGCGCCAATGCACCGATGGCGCAAATCAGCAATGCGGAAGGCGATGACTATTACGAAGATTTGACGCCGGAAGCGTTTGAAACAATGCTTGATGACTTGGTGGCCGGTAAATCCGTGGCTCCGGGCCCGCAAAACTCTCGTCACACATCTGAGCCGGAAGGCAAGCCGCTTACATTGATCGGTGAGGGGCACTTCCACACGAAGAAGTTTGTCAACCTTCCGAATGCAGGTAAGAAAACACGCCTGAAT
Source organism: uncultured Caulobacterales bacterium (assembly GCA_964352275.1). Taxonomy (GTDB): domain Bacteria; phylum Pseudomonadota; class Alphaproteobacteria; order Caulobacterales; family Maricaulaceae; genus JACOMS01. Next base: position 38,977 of record CAYGRF010000006.1, on the reverse strand, counting down.
TATTATGACCCTGATCCCAAAGATCGCAGAGCGACTCGCGGCGGATGGGTGGATCCGAAATCCAAGGCGAGCCGTAACCCGAAAAAACGCCCCGATCCTGTCGGGAAGGACTTGACGGCTGGGCTTGTCGATGATGATCTCAAAAAAGGGCTGCCAAAGCGCGCATCTGTAAAACCAAAGCCAGTAGCTAAAGCCGCGAAGCCCAAGGTGCTTTACACTGACGGCCCGACGGACGGCGCGCCGGATGATTTAAAGAAAATCAAAGGGATAGGTCCAAAGTTTGAAGGTGATTTGAATTCAAAGGGCGTCTATTATTTCCGCCAAATCGCGACATGGAAAGCGGCGGATGTCAAAATGGTAGAGGGTGTCATAGATTCCTTCCCGGGACGTATCAAGCGCGATGAATGGATTAAGCAAGCCAAGTCTCTTGCGAAAAAATCCGCTAAGTCAAAGGGTAAAGCATAATTATGGCCGAACTCCTACAAGATAAAGACCGCATTTTTACCAACCTTTATGGCCGTCAGGATTGGCGGCTTGAGGGCGCTCGGCAGCGCGGCGCTTGGCTCGGTACCAAAGAGATGCTTGAGCAGGGCCAGGACTGGATTATTGATCAAGTTAAATCCTCGGGCCTACGCGGACGCGGCGGGGCGGGTTTCCCTACGGGACTGAAATGGTCCTTTATGCCGAAAGAAGTCGGTAAGCGCCCGCATTATTTGGTTGTCAATGCTGACGAATCTGAGCCCGGAACATGTAAAGATCGGGAAATGATGCGCCATGATCCGCATTTGCTCGTCGAAGGGTGCCTGATTGCGTCCTTTGCGATGCGCGCGCATGCCGCCTACATTTACCTGCGCGGTGAATATATCTTAGAGCGTCAGCGCTTGCAGGCTGCTGTTGATGAGGCTTATGCGGCTGGATTGATTGGTAAAAACGCGTGTGGTTCCGGCTGGGATTTCGATGTCTATGTGCACCACGGCGCTGGCGCATATATTTGCGGCGAAGAAACGGCCTTGCTCGAATCGCTCGAAGGCAAAAAAGGTCAGCCGCGTCTCAAACCGCCATTTCCGGCTAATGCCGGATTATATGGTTGCCCGACAACGGTCAATAACGTGGAATCTATCGCAGTTGTGCCAACAATACTGCGCCGCGGCGTTGAGTGGTGGACGCAATTTGGCCGCGATAATAATAAAGGCACCAAGGTGTTCTCAATATCCGGCCATGTAAACACGCCGTGCAATGTCGAAGAAGCGCTGTCCATTCCGATGAAAACCTTGCTTGAGGAATATGCTGGCGGCGTTCGCGGGGGTTGGGACAATCTGAAATGCGTGATACCCGGAGGGTCGTCAGTTCCGCTCCTGCCGAAAGAGATTTGTGATACCGTATTGATGGATTTTGACGCCTTGCGCGAGCATCAATCCGGCCTCGGTACTGCGGCGGTTATTGTCATGGATAAGAGCACAGATGTTGTTAAGGCCATTGCGCGCCTGTCTTATTTCTACAAGCATGAGAGCTGCGGACAATGTACCCCGTGCCGCGAAGGAACAGGCTGGATGTGGCGTGTTATGGAGCGCATGGTGCGCGGCGAGGCGGATACCAGCGAAATTGATATGCTTTTGGATGTATCCAAACAGGTTGAAGGTCATACGATTTGCGCGCTTGGCGATGCGGCGGCATGGCCTATACAAGGGCTTATCCGTCATTTCCGTCACGAGATTGAAGAACGCATTGACAATTACCGGGCTGGTAAGCCTGTCTTTGTGCAGGCGGCGGAGTAGGTATGTCGTCCTTTTTTCCACCTACAGATATTTTACTTGTATCTGCGGCCTTGGCGGCGTGTAGATTTGAAAACCAACGGTGGGTTCGAGCGCGAGCAAGTGGTATGCGTGGATCTTCTTTTGCTTTAGGTTTAATTCCAGAGCTAATTGGCTTCACAGCTATGCTTTTTGGTCTGATTTTTCTTATTGCAGTTGGTTCTGATTTTGGTTGGAAGGCTACAGTCGGTTTGATCCTGTTTTCGTTTGGTGGCGTAATGATTTGGACAATAATATCAACCATTGTAACCATTAAAATTTTTCGACGACCTGACAATGTTATGTTTTGGTTGTTGGGCACGATCTTGACTGTGCCTCTGGTAATTTACTTGTTCACTAAGGTTTCTTGGTTTGGATTTATGTCATGAGCGACCTACGCAAAATCAATATTGACGGCACCGAATATGAGATGCCGGGTGATCTGACGCTAATGCAGGCGTGCGAAGAGGCCGGGGCTGAAATTCCGCGTTTCTGTTATCACGAGCGCTTATCTGTCGCCGGTAACTGCCGCATGTGCCTTGTAGAATGGGTCGGCGCGCCGAAACCGCAAGCGTCTTGCGCGCTGCAAGTCAAGGATTTGCGCCCTAACCGAGACGGAACCCCAGCGAATATCTTGACGAGTTCCCCGACTGTCAAAAAGGCGCGCGAAGGCGTCATGGAGTTTCTGCTCATCAATCATCCGCTGGATTGTCCGATTTGTGATCAAGGCGGTGAGTGCGACCTCCAAGATCAAGCCATGGGTTATGGCCGCGACCACACCCGGTTTGAGGAAAACAAACGCGCTGTTGATGACAAATTTATGGGCCCGCTTGTTAAAACTGTGATGACCCGCTGTATTCAATGTACGCGCTGCGTCCGGTTTATTACCGAAGTTGCCGGGGTTGAGGAAATCGGTCTGGCCTCGCGCGGCGAAGATGCTGAAATTACGACCTATTTAGAACAGTCTTTGACATCTGAAATGTCGGGCAATGTTATTGACCTTTGCCCGGTTGGCGCTCTTACGTCAAAACCCTATGCGTTTAACGCCCGGCCATGGGAGCTCGATAGTGTGCAATCGGTTGATGTGATGGATGCTGTAGGATCCAATATTCGTGTGGATAGTCGGTCTGGCCGGGTTCTGCGTATTTTGCCTGTCATTAACGATGATGTGAACGAGGAATGGATTTCCGATAAGACCCGCTTTGTCTGGGACGGGCTTGGACGCCAGCGTCTTGATCAGCCCTATATTCGTAAAAACGGTAAGCTCGCGCCCGCAGGCTGGGATGAGGCTTTGGCTCTGGCTGCGGAAAAGCTGACCGGAGACCCGCAAGGGATTGCGGCAATTGCCGGAGATCTGTGCGATGCGGAATCTATTATGGCACTTAAAGACTTGATGGATAGTCTCGGCGTTAAAAATATCGATTGCCGTCAAGACGGGGCGCAGATTGGCGGCGGCGCGCGGGGGGAATATCTATTCAATACGGGCATCGCGGGCATAGAGCAGGCGGATGCAGTCCTGATTATTGGATCTAATCCGCGTCTAGAGGCGCCCCTTGTTAATACGCGTATTCGCAAGACATGGCTGAATGGCGATATGGATATTAGCCTCATTGGGGAAGCGGTAGATCTGACATACCCTTATGAGCATCTCGGCACCGGCCCGTCGGATATAAGGGCTTTGATGACCTCTAATAAGGGGTTTGCGCGCCGGTTTAAAGCGGCGAAAAATCCGATTGTCATTATCGGTCAAGGCGCGCTATCCCGCGAAGACGGATCCAAAATATTACGTCTCTGTGGTGAGTTAGCTGAAAAATTTAATGTCGTAAAAGAAGGCTGGAACGGCTTCAATGTCTTGCACAGCGCGGCTGCACGTGTCGGCGGCCTTGATTTAGGTTTCTTACCCGGTGAAGGCGGGCTATCCGTGCCGGGTATTCTTGAAGGCGCGGCATCTGGCGCTATTCAAACAATTTACTTACTCGGCGCTGATGAGCTTGATACGTCAAAACTCAAAGATGCTTTTGTAATTTATCAGGGCAGTCACGGTGACGCCGGAGCGCATGTGGCTGATATTGTTCTGCCGGGATCAGCCTATACCGAAAAAGATGGGCTTTACGTCAATACGGAAGGCCGCGTGCAAACTGGCTATGCCGCGATTGCGCCCAAAGGCGATGCCAAAGCCGATTGGGCGATTATTCGCGCATTATCAACTCACGCTGGACGAACGTTGCCGTATAACTCCTTAGATGAGCTACGCGAAAAGCTTATAGCCGACTACCCAACATTCGGTAGTCTTGACCATGCCTCGGGCGGAACAGAGAGTCTTGATGTATCAAAACTTGGCCAAAGCGGCGCTGTTAATGAGACCGCTTTTGTGTCGCCTATCACTGATTTTTATATGACGAACCCGATTGCGCGTGCATCGACTGTTATGGCTGAATGTTCGGCTCTCGGCGCGGATGCTGACGTCCAGAAGGCGGCGGAATAATGATGATGCTTACGCAATTTTGGGCTGATTTATCGCCGATCATGTGGTTTGGTTTGAAGCTTGCGCAAATCCTCGCCTTTGTCATCTCGTTGGCGCTTTTGGTTGCGGCATTGGTTCTTGCTGACCGCAAGATATGGGCGGCGGCGCAAATGCGGCGCGGGCCGAATGTGGTTGGAGCGTTTGGCCTTTTGCAGACCATGGCTGACGCATTAAAATTCTTTTTCAAAGAAATTGTGATACCTGCCGGGGCCGATAAGGTTCTGTTTATTATGGCCCCCGTTATAGCCCTGGTCATGGCATTTGGCGCATGGGCGGTGATCCCGGTTGCGCCCGGTTGGGTCATTTCGGATATCAATATCGGCGTTCTCTATGTTCTCGCCATATCATCACTGGGTGTTTACGGCATTATAATCGGCGGCTGGGCGTCCAACTCGAAATACCCATTTATGGGCGCGCTTCGTTCTGCCGCGCAGATGATTTCATATGAAGTATCGATTGGTTTTATCATTTTAACGGTGATTATGCTTGTTGGGTCAATGAATCTGACTGTGATTGTGGACGCACAAGCTGGCGGCCTGTTTAACTGGCATATGTTTTATCTGGATTTTTCAAATCCTATCAATCTGCTACTTTTTCCTGTCATGTTCTACATGGGGGTCCTGTTCTTTATTTCAGCGCTCGCGGAGACCAACCGCCCTCCGTTTGACCTGCCGGAAGCGGAATCAGAATTGGTCGCGGGCTATCAGGTTGAGTATTCTTCCACGCCGTTCCTGATGTATTTTTTCGCTGAATATGTGAATATCATGCTACTCTGCGCCATGATGACGATCCTGTTTCTTGGTGGATGGCATGCACCTGTGGATATTGGGCTTGAAAACCCGATCACCCCGCCTTTTTTCTGGTTTTTTGGTAAGACAGCCTTTTTGTTCTTCTTGTTTGCTATGGTGAAGGCGATTGTACCGCGTTACCGTTATGACCAGTTGATGCGGTTAGGGTGGAAGGTCTTTCTACCAACAGCGTTGGGGGCTGTGATTTTTGTCGCAACGTGGGTGACGTTTTTTGGCGACGCAGCCGTTTAGGGGATTGATGTGATACGTATCAAGCAAATCATTCGTGGGGCCTTGCTCATCGATTTCATCGGTGCCTTTATCCTTGCCATGAAATATTTTTTTCGCCCAAAGGTCACGATCAATTACCCGTTCGAAAAAGGTCCGCTTTCCCCGCGCTTTCGCGGTGAACACGCGCTGCGCCGGTATCCTAGCGGTGAGGAGCGCTGTATTGCGTGTAAGCTTTGTGAGGCCATTTGCCCGGCGCAGGCTATCACGATTGAGGCTGAGCCCCGCGAAGATGGCTCCCGCCGGACAACCCGTTACGACATTGATATGGTTAAATGTATTTATTGCGGCTTTTGCCAAGAGGCTTGTCCCGTTGACGCGATCGTCGAAGGTCCAAATTTTGAATTTGCCACAGAAACGCGCGAAGAGCTTTACTATGACAAGGACAAGCTCCTTGAAAACGGTGATCGCTGGGAACGTGAAATCGCTAAAAACCTCGAAATGGACGCGCCTTACCGATAAACGGTGGAAGCGAAAAGGATAGAATAACAGTGCTCACTCTTATTGCATTTTACACGCTCGCAACCGTTGCTATCGGTTCTGCCTTAATGGTAGTCGCCGCTCGCAATCCTGTGCATTCCGTGATGTATTTAATCTTGACGTTTTTCTCAGCCGCCGGCCTGTTTGTCTTGATGGGCGCTGAGTTTATCGCGTTGATTTTGGTGATGGTTTATGTCGGCGCCGTTGCTGTGCTGTTTCTCTTTGTTGTGATGATGCTTGATGTTGATTTTGTTGAGATGAAGCAGGGGTTTCTCCAATATTTACCAGCCGGCGCGATTGTAGCTTTAGTGCTTCTAGCCGAGATGATTCTTGTGGGCGCAGCCTATTTTGCCGGTGAGCCGACGCAGGTTCAAGCGCGTACAGATGGATTATCCAATATCGAAGCGATTGGTCGGGTTCTCTATACAGACTATGCCTTCTTCTTTGAAGCGGCGGGCTTTGTTCTGCTCGTTGCCATGATTGGCGCAATTGTGCTGACACTCCGAAAACGTGAAGGCGTACGCACTCAAGTCGCTATGGACCAAATGGCGAGAACGCGTGAAGAGGGCGTGGAATTGGTCGATATTGAACCGGGGCAGGGAGTCGGCTCATGATTATCGGCTTAGCTCATTATTTGGTTGTTGCAGCGATCTTATTCACCATTGGCGTCTTCGGCATCTTTGTGAACCGTAAAAACGTGATTATTATCTTGATGTGCGTTGAGCTGATTTTGCTCGCGGTTAACATCAATTTTGTCGCGTTTTCCACGCATATGGCTGATACGGGTTTGAATGAACCGATAGCTGGACAAATATTCGCACTTTTTGTGTTGATGGTTGCGGCGGCTGAGGCTGCTGTCGGTCTTGCGATCCTTGTGGTTTACTTCCGGAACCGCGGCAATATTGCCGTGGAAGATATTGATTTGATGAAGGGTTAGGGCGGCATGCTTTACCAGACAATTGTCTTCGCGCCGCTTATTGGCGCCCTGTTCGCCGGGTTTCTAGGCCGCAAGGTTGGCGAGACGCCGTCTATGGCGTTCACGACATTTCTTTTATTCGTTTCAGCAGCGCTCTCTTGGATCGCTTTGTTCCAAATTGGTTTCGGCCAAACAGAGCAGCACATCATGCTTTTCCGCTGGATGGATGTTGGGGGCTTTGAGGCGAATTGGGCCTTAAAAATTGATACGTTGACGGCAGTAATGCTGGTAGTTGTCAACTCCGTCTCCGCGCTCGTGCATCTCTACTCATGGGGGTATATGGAGGAAGATCCGCATAAACCGCGCTTCTTTGCTTATTTGTCGTTCTTTACATTTGCGATGTTAATGCTCGTCACGTCCGACAACTTTATCCAGCTATTCTTCGGCTGGGAAGGTGTTGGCTTAGCCTCATACCTTTTGATCGGGTTTTGGTACAAAAAACCGTCTGCAAACGCGGCCGCTATCAAAGCGTTTGTGACGAACCGTGTGGGGGATGTTGGCTTGGCGCTCGGCGTTATGACAATTTTCCTAGTTTTCGGCTCCGTGAAATTTGATGTGGTTTTCGCAGCCATTGCTGAAAATTCTGATCGGATACTGCCGTTCTTAGGTATGGAGTTTAACGCGATTGAGCTCATCGCCTTCCTGTTATTCATTGGCGCTATGGGAAAGTCGGCGCAGTTTGTGCTCCATGTCTGGCTGCCTGACGCTATGGAAGGGCCAACGCCCGTATCGGCTTTGATCCACGCAGCGACCATGGTGACTGCGGGTGTGTTTCTTGTTTGCCGTGCCTATCCGATCTTTGAAATGGCTCCCGTGACGTCAGGTTTTATTACGGTGCTGGGCGCATTTACAGCGGTTTTTGCCGCGACAATCGGTTTGGTTCAAAATGATATAAAACGCGTGATTGCTTACTCTACCTGTTCGCAATTGGGTTATATGTTCTTTGCAGCCGGTATTGGTGCGTACAACGCGGCAATGTTCCACCTGTTTACGCACGCGTTCTTCAAAGCCCTACTGTTCCTTGGGGCGGGCTCGGTCATTCACGCGCTGCATCACGAGCAGGACATGCGCAAGATGGGCGGCATTTGGAAAATTATTCCGATGACATACATCATGATGATTATCGGGACTTTGGCATTGACCGGTATGGGCATTCCGGGCTGGAAGATTGGCTTTGCTGGTTTTTACTCGAAAGATGCGATTATCGAAGCCGCCTATGCAGGCGGGTCTCCTCAGGCCGCGTTTGCGTTCTGGGCTGGTATCATCGCAGCGCTTATGACGTCATTCTATTCTTGGCGACTTATTTTCATGACATTCCACGGCAAACACCGCGGCGAGAAAAAAGTGCTCAATAATGCTCATGAATCGCCTATGGTTATGCTTGTGCCTTTATTTGTTTTAGGTGTCGGCGCTCTGGTTGCAGGTATGGCATTTTACGGACATTTCCTTGGCAAAGGCGCGGCTGATTTCTGGAACCACGCGTTGCCGGTTGGCGCACATGCAGAGCTTGCGCCGACTAATATGTATGCGGCAGCTGAAACCGGGCATGCTTCCGACGCTGGATATGACGGCGGTCATCATGATTTCCCATTGTGGGTGCTATTGTTGCCTGTGATTGTGTCTGCACTGGGCTTTGTGATCGCTTGGTTCATGTATATTTTCGACAATGGTACGGAAAAACGTCTGAAGAGCGAAGGCGGCCCTCTGTACCGGTTCTTGCTCAACAAGTGGTATATTGACGAGATTTATGACGCGACTATCGTGCGTTTTGTGCGTTGGCTCGGTGATGTATTTTGGAAAATCGGTGATATTGGCATAATCGACCGATTTGGGCCTAACGGCGTCTCAGCTTTTACAATGGCAAGTGCACGCCGCGTATCCCGTCTTCAAAGCGGCTACTTATACCATTATGCCTTTATGATGCTTCTCGGTGTGGCCCTGATTATCGCCCTCGTATTTCGCTCGGTAGGAGGCTAACATGTTTGAAAATGGCCCTATCCTAAGCTTAATTACATTTGTTCCGCTTCTGGCGGCGCTCATCCTTATGGTTGCCGCGCGCCTTGCGAAAGCAGATGCGCGTGCGCAGCTCGAGAAAAACTCTCCTATTGTTGCCCTGATCGCATCGACGTTCGTATTGGCACTTTCAATTGTCTTGGTTTTGTCATTTGACCCAACGACCGCTGATTTCCAATTTGTTGAAGAGAGCGCTTGGCTCGGCGGCGGCATACAATACCGCATGGGTGTGGACGGGATTTCTGTGCTTTTCATTTTGCTTACAGCGTTTTTGACCCCGCTTTGTATTCTAGCAAGCCAAAAATCTATCAAGACACGGATGCTCGACTATATGGTTGCCTTCTTGATCCTCGAAACTCTGATGATTGGGGTTTTCTGCGCGCTTGATTTGATACTGTTTTATCTGTTTTTCGAGGCCGTACTTATTCCGATGTTTATTATCATCGGTGTGTGGGGCGGTAAAAACCGGGTCTACGCCTCTTATAAATTTTTCCTATACACGCTGCTGGGGTCGGTATTTATGCTGGCGGCTATCATGTGGATTTATAGTTTTGGCACTCAGCAACTCGGCGCACCGACGACAGATATGCGCGTCTTGATGAAAGAACTGGATATTCCGGGCGGCGCGCAGACTTGGCTCTGGCTGGCATTCTTCGCTTCATTTGCCGTAAAAATGCCCATGTGGCCTGTGCATACATGGCTACCTGATGCGCACGTTGAAGCCCCAACAGCAGGGTCGGTTATACTAGCGGGTATTCTATTGAAACTCGGGGGTTACGGATTTTTGCGGTTCTCGTTGCCGATGTTCCCCGATGCGAGCGTTAGTTTTAGCCCGCTGATTTTCTGGATGAGCATCATCGCCATTATCTATACCTCGCTTGTGGCGTATCGCCAAACTGACATGAAAAAGCTGATTGCATACTCATCCGTCGCCCATATGGGCTTTGTGACCATGGGTATTTTTGCCGTAAATTTGCAGGGCTTGCAGGGGGCGATATTCCAAATGTTGTCTCACGGCTTAATTTCCGGCGCGCTGTTCTTTTGTGTCGGGGTGATTTATGACCGTATGCATACGCGTGATATTGCGTTTTACGGCGGTCTTGTAAAACGCATGCCCGTTTACGCGTTCTTCTTTATGCTCTTTACGATGGCTAATGTTGGACTGCCGGGCACCAGTGGTTTCGTCGGCGAAATCTTGACCATGATTGGTGGGTACCAAGTGAACCCGTGGATTGGCATTGGCTCTGCGACTGGCATGGTACTGTCCGCTGTATACGCGCTTTATCTTTACAGGGCTGTTGTGTTTGGTGAGCAAACCAATGAAAAACTAGACGATATTGAAGACGTCACCGGGCGCGAGACGTTCATACTCGGCCTTCTTGCTGTATTGGTGGTAGTTCTCGGTGTTTACCCCTCTCTGATTACGGACATCACAGCGGTGTCTGTCGATAGCCTTATTGCGGACTTTACAGCCGCGACAGCGCAAGGGTCTTAAGCCATGATGCTCCACCTCATTATTCCCGAAATTATCTTGGCCCTGTCAGCCTCGACTCTTCTTGGGTTTGGTTTTCACAAGACCAAGGACCGTGCGCCTTTAGTGCGTTACATCGCGATTGTAGTTTTGGTGGTCTATGCCTTATGGGGTCTCATCATGGGCATGCCTACAGGGCAAGTGTTTGGCGGCGCGCTGATTGTCGACGAATATAGCTATTTCGTGAAGTTTTTCCTAGGGATAGCCGGCGCAGCAACTTTGATGTTCTCGCAGTCATATCTCGTGCCAGAAAAGCTCGACCATTACGAATATTCGGTGCTGCTGCTGTATGCCATTGTCGGCATGAGCATTATGGTGTCCTCAAACAATCTGCTCTCGCTCTATATCGGCATAGAACTCCAAAGCCTCGCGCTTTACATCATGGCGGCTTTTAACCGTGATAGCCTCCGGTCATCCGAAGCTGGACTAAAATACTTCGTATTAGGCGCACTCTCGTCAGGACTTTTGCTCTACGGTATTTCTTTGATGTACGGCTTTACCGGGTCTCTGAGCTTTGAACGCATTGCTGATGTGGTCGCCGAGGACGGCATGAAGCCCGGAATTATTGCGGGTATGGTGTTTATGCTTTGCGGCTTAGGTTTTAAAATTTCTGCCGCGCCGTTTCATATGTGGACACCCGATGTGTATGAAGGTTCGCCAACGCCGGTCACAGGGTTTTTCGCAGGCGCGCCAAAGCTCGCTGCTATGGCTCTGATTGCGCGGCTCGTGATTGGGCCGTTCGGCGAAATTCAAAACCAGTGGCAGCAAGTAATTATTGTTTTTGCTGTGCTCTCCATGTTCATTGGAGCAGTTGGTGCCCTTCGTCAAACTAACATTAAACGGCTTATGGCCTATTCATCGATCGCCAATATGGGCTACGCGCTTGTTGCATTATCTGCAGGCAGTGAAGCGGGTGTTCGCGGTATGCTGATTTTCATGGCAATTTATATTATCACCATGATCGGCCTTTTCGCCTGTATTTTACAGATGCGCATTCGTGACGGAATGGTCGAACAAATTTCTGATCTTGCCGGTCTTTCCAAAAGCAATCAAAGCCTCGCAATCATTCTCTCATTATTTATGTTGTCACTGATGGGTATCCCGCCCTTGCTCGGTTTCTTCGGGAAACTCTTTGCGTTCCTACCGGCCATTGAAGCTGGACTTATAGGTCTCGTTGTCTTTGCGCTTGTTGCCAGTGTTGTAGGCGCATTTTACTATTTGCGGATTATTAAAATCATGTGGATGGACGACGCTGAGAATGAATTCGTCCAGGCACCAACATCGCTTCGTGTGCTCTCCGGTTTGGCGGCTATTCTGGTACTGGTATTGATTATTCCGTATTTTTCAATTCCCGCCCAAGGCTGGATTTCGCAAGCCGCCGCTAGCCTGTTTTAGGTCAAAGTTTTGCGCTTTATTGACTGCGGGGTTGTGGGGTCAACCCAAGACGTTGCGCGAGATATTGCGAATTCGGGTAATTTTGGCCCTTTATGGGTCAGGGCCGATGCGCAAACGGCGGGTAGGGGGCGACGCGGCCGCGTTTGGGAGTCTCCAAAAGGCAATTTATTTTGCACCGGGCTTTACCCTCATGAGATGACACCTGATAATGCGGGACGTATCAGCTTTGTGGCGTCATTGGCGGTATATGACCTTATCGCGTCATATGTAGATCCGGAATGTCTTGCGCTCAAATGGCCAAACGATGTTCTTATAAATGGTGCTAAAACGTCTGGTGTTCTGTTGGAAAACGGCAAAACGGGTGACCAGTCTTGGATAATGGTAGGGGTTGGGGTCAATTTGGTGGCTCATCCACCGGATACAGACTATCCCGCAACCCATATCTTGAAGCATATTCGTGACGACAAGCTCAATTGTCCTGAGCCCTTGATGACGGGTCCTGAAGCTGCGCTCGCTATTCTGGCCAGCCGTTTTGGATATTGGTTTGAAGCCTATAAACGCGGCGGGTTTTTACCGATACGCGAAGCATGGCTGTCCCGCGCTTCCGGCATTCCGGGGCCTGTAACTGTGCGGTTGCCGCACAAAACTTTTACAGGCGAGGCGTTGACCCTTGGCGGCGATGGGGAGTTGCAGGTTCGCCTAAGCGGTGGCACCATAAGACATGTTCATGCCGGAGATGTTTTTTTTAGCGGCATCTAAAATGGAGAGCGTAATGCTTTTGGCAATTGATACAGGTAATACCAACACGCTTTTTGCGATACATGATGGAACCGGTTGGGTGATTGAATGGCGAATAGCGACTGATGCCACACGCACGGCGGATGAATATGCCGTGTGGTTCCATCAGCTTTTATCTATGCAGGGTTTAAGTTTTAAAGACATTACTGAATGCGTGATTTCCACTGTGGTGCCGCAATCTCTTTTCAATATGCGAAATCTCATCCGGCGGCATTTAAACGTCGAGCCCGTAATTGTGGGTGAAGATGATGTCGAGATTGGCATAGGCGTGAATACGGATAACCCAAAAGAAGTTGGCGCGGATAGGTTGGTCACAGCGCTTGGGGCGATAAAAGCCTATCCCGGCAATTTGATTATTATTGATAGCGGCACAGCCACGACATTTGATGTAATTTCGGCGGAGGGTAATTTTGAAGGCGGCATAATCGCGCCGGGGATCAATCTCTCCGTCAGAGCGCTTCATGAAGCCGCTGCGCAGCTGCCGCGCATTGCCATTAAGAAACCGGGCCGGATTGTTGGAAAAAATACGGTAGAGGCCATGCAGTCCGGGATTTTCTGGGGTTATATCGGCCTCATTGACGGCCTTGTTCATCGGATAAAGAATGAATATCCCGGTGATTTTACCGTCATTGGAACAGGCGGTGTGGCGTCTTTGTTTGAAGGTTCGTCGGAAACCATTGATGTTTATGACCAACAACTGACGATAAACGGCCTGTATGAGATATGGCAGTTGAATAAGCGTTCAAGCAACCTATAAGCGGCTCATGAAACAAGCACATGATGAATTCGTCTTCCTGCCCCTTGGCGGTAGCGGCGAAATTGGGATGAACCTTAATCTGTTTGGCTATGGCCCTGAAGGCCGCCGTAAATGGATCATAGTGGATATAGGCGTGACCTTTGGCGGTCTTGATACGCCGGGCATTGAAATTATCATGCCTGATACGGCATATATCGAAGACTATGCCGATGACATTCTCGGTATTGTGCTTACCCATGCGCATGAGGATCATATGGGCGCGCTCGCGCGTCTTTGGCCCCGTCTCAAATGCCCGGTATACGCAACGCCGTTTACCATGTGGCTTGTGAAAGATCGTTTGTCGGAGTTTGGTCTTTTGGACCAAGTGGAACTGCGAGAAGTTCCGCTAAAAAGCCGTTTCACTCTGGGCCCGTTTGATCTTGAATATATCACGCTGACGCACTCTATCCCCGAACCTAATGCTTTGGTTATACGCACGTCCGCTGGCCTCGTGTTCCACACAGGTGACTGGAAAATCGATGAAGCCCCGCAAATCGGTGAGGGTGTTGATCAGGAAGCGCTTGCGGCGATAAGGGATGAAGGTGTCCTCGCAATGATATGCGATTCGACCAATGTCTTTACGCCAGGCTATGCTGGGTCTGAAGAGGGCGTTCGTTTGGAACTTTCAAAACTGATCAGTGAATATAAAGGACGCGGCGTGGCTGTGGCCTCTTTCGCTTCGAATGTGGCGCGTCTGGAAAGCGTCATGGTTGCTGCCAAAGACAATGATCGATCTGTCTGCCTTGTGGGCCGCTCCATGCGCCGCATGACGCAAGCCGCCCGCGCTGTTGGCTTATTATCGGGCGTTCCTGCACCCGTTGACGAAGAACGTGCAGCGTCAATGCCGCAAGAGCATGTGCTTTACCTGTGTACAGGGAGCCAGGGTGAGCCCCGAGCCGCGCTTTCGCGGATTGCCAACCGGGATCATCGTAATGTGAGTTTCCGCAAAGGTGATGTGGTTATTTTCTCGTCCAAAGTCATACCAGGGAATGAGAAGGGAATATTCGCTCTCCAAAACGCACTGGCTGATGAGGGCATTGATATTGTTACGGAAAAAGACAGGCCCATCCATGTATCGGGCCACCCTTGCCGGGACGAGCTCAAGCAGATGTACGAATGGGTGAAGCCAAAAATTGCCATACCAGTCCATGGTGAGCGCCGTCATTTGTTGGAGCATGCAAAGCTCGCTAAAAACCAAGGCGTGAGACATGCGCTCGCCCCGCATAATGGTGAGCTGATTAAGATTAGTGCGCAGGGCGCTGAAATCATTGATATTGTTCCAAGTGGGCGTTTATATCAGGACGGGAATACAATTGTGCCTGCGTCTGATAATGGCCTGCGTCTGCGCCGGAAGATGGCTTATGCCGGTCATGTGAGCATTAGCCTGGTTTATAATATGCAAGGCAAAATCCTCTCAGGTCCGGAGCCGCGTATCAGCGGTTTCCCTGAAGGCGAAGATGGCGAACATCTCGAAGAATTATTGGACGATGTTGCAAAAGTTGCTGAAAAGGCGTTTCGGTCATTATCCAAAAATGCGCGCGCGGATGAAGATGCGGTAGAAGACCGCATTCGCGCGAAGGTAAAACGGTATATAAGGGAACAAACCAGTAAACGCGCGGTCACGGAAGTCACCGTTCATAAGGTATGAGTATGTTAGGTCCTCTTAATCACGTTGGTATCGCCGTCCCCGACATTCAGGCCGCTATTAAAATGTACCGCGATGTCTTTGATATTACTGACATTACTCAGCCAAAAGCTTTGCCGCCTCAGGGCGTGACATATGCATTTGTGAACTTGCCAAGCGGTCAAGTTGAACTCATTGAGCCTTACGGAGATGCATCACCGATTACCAAGTTTTTGGAGAAAAACCCTAAAGGCGGACAGCACCATATTTGCTTTGAGGTTGAGGATATTCATGCTGCGAGCGTGACAATGGCCGTGCGTGGAATGCGGGTGCTAAATGAACCGCGCATTGGCGCGCACGGTACTCTTGTCGTTTTTTTGCATCCGGGCGATGCGGGCGGCGTGTTGATTGAACTGATGGAAACCCCCAAAGAGGCGCACTAACATATGGCACCGTTTTCTATGCTTGTTGTCTATCTGCTGATATGGTGGGTGACGTTATTTATGGTTCTACCAATTGGCATTAGAGGGCAGGCTGAGGATGGGAGCGTCGTGGAAGGCACGGAACCTGGCGCGCCGGTCGATAGCCGCATCAAGCAGAAATTTATTCTGACTACAAAAATCGCAACAGTTTTATGGGTCATTGTTTGCGCTATTATTATATTTGGCCTTTTGGACTGGCGAAGTTTTGCGCTCTATACGGGCCAATAGAGTATAAATTTACCACAAATTAACCTAAAAGTCTGTCTTGATCATTGTCTCTTGCTTGTGTGTTTTCACGCGAGCGGTTAAGCCAGCTATAAATAAGGGAAACTGCCATGCGCTTGTCGCGTTATTTTTTACCGCTCCTCAAAGAGACTCCGGCCGACGCCACGATCGCCTCGCATAAATATATGCTGCGTGCTGGCATGATGAAACAAAATAGTGCGGGTATTTATTCTTGGTTGCCGCTGGGTTTCAAAGTTCTAAAGAATATAGAGCAGATTGTGCGTGAAGAGCAAAACAAAGCTGGCGCGATAGAAATGCTAATGCCGACTATACAATCAGCGGATTTGTGGCGCGAGACGGGACGCTATGATGCATACGGCCCGGAAATGCTGCGTATTAAAGACCGGGGCGACCGTGAGATGCTTTATGGTCCTACCAATGAAGATATGATCACAGATATATTCCGCTCTTTTGTAAGGTCTTACAAAGACTTACCTAAGCTTCTTTATCATATCCAATGGAAGTTTCGGGATGAGCGGCGGCCGCGTTTCGGCGTGATGCGTGGACGTGAGTTTTTGATGAAAGATACTTATTCATTTGATGTTTCGCCCGAAGCCGCGCGCGAGTCGTATAATAAAATGTTTGTGGCTTACCTAAATACGTTCTCCCGCCTTGGCCTAAAAGCCGTGCCTATGAGGGCTGATACGGGGCCTATTGGCGGTGATTTATCCCACGAATTCCTTATTTTGGCCGATACAGGTGAGAGTGAGGTCTTCTGTCATGCTGATCTTGTTGATATGCCCCCGCCGGGCATGGTTGATTATGACTCGGATTTACAAGCTCTGGTGGACGAACGCACATCTTTATACGCAGCAACAGACGAAATGCACGAGGCTGAGGAATTTGCTAAAGTGCCGAAAGAAAAGCAGCTATCGGCCCGCGGCATTGAAATAGGTCATATTTTCTACTTTGGGGATAAATATTCTGCGCCGATGAACGCCAAAGTCACAGGGCCGGACGGAAAAGAAATTCCCGTCATGATGGGCTCTTATGGTATCGGTGTGTCACGTCTCGTTGGCGGCATTATTGAGGCCAGCCATGATGATGACGGTATTATTTGGCCAAAATCTGTTGCGCCTTTTGGGGCTGGTATTATCAATTTGAAGATGGGCGATGCGGATACTGAGCGCGTTAGCGAAGATATATATACGCGCCTTGTTAAGGCCGGAATTGATCCACTTTATGATGATAAATCTGACCGAGGCGGCGTGAAATTCTCCCGCATGGATCTTATTGGCTTGCCTTACCAGATCGTTGTTGGCCCTCGCGGTCTTAAAGATGGTATTGTTGAGGTCAAAACCCGTGCGAGCGGCGAGCGCAATAACCTTACGCCGGATGAAGCCGTAAACTTTATTACACAAGGCTTTGTAGGGTTATAGGATGAACGCGTCCGCTACACCGCGCCAGGCAACCAATACGGGGCGAAATCCGCCTTTTGGGCAGGTTGAGCGCCAGATCGCGCGGCGTTATTTAGGCGCGAAAAAGAAAGACGGCGGCGTCGCCGTTATTGCGTGGATTTCGTTCACTTGCATCATGCTCGCAATCATGGCCATGATTACGATTATGTCCATTATGAACGGCTTTCGCGAAACGCTCATTGATTTGTATGTGGGCTCTCAGGGACACATGTATGTCGCGTCGTCCAATCCGCAACCGACTGCTGAGAGTATGGCCGCGCTTGAGCAGCGTCTAACAGCATTGCCGGATGTTGAGAAAGCCTTTGAGTTTTCTGAAAGTCTGTCAGGTATACAAGCCAATGGACAACTCGCTGTCGGGCGCGTGATCGGTATTACACCGCCTAATTTGCGTAATTTTGAACTGATCTCAGATAATATTCAATTTGGATCACTGGATGGTTTTGGACAGGGGCGGGGGGCCGCCCATGAAATTGCTCTGGGCGTTCATTTAGCGTCGCAGTTGAACATTAGTGCCGGCGATCGGGTGACCATATTGACTCCGCGAACCCGCCCTACCGCAATTGGCCCGCCTATGCCTGTGACCAAGAACTATACAGTCGGAGCCATATTCAAAGTCGGTCTTTATGAAACTGACATGACCAATATTTACATGGATTTGGATCAATCGAATTTGCTATTTTCGGGCGGGAAAAAATCGGGCGAGATACAAATCCGGCTCAATGATCCGGACGATATTGACCGTATGATTGAGCCGATAAAACGCGCCGCGCAGGAACCTGTCTGGATTCAGACATGGAAAGACAAAAACGACACGATTGCGACGGCGCTACGAACAGAGCAACTTGCCATGCGCATGATTTTCGTTCTCGTTGTGATTATTTCAACGTTCCCAATTTTGGCAGCTATGATTATGCTGGTTAAAAACAAGTCAAAAGACATTGCCATTTTGCGGACGATTGGCGCCACGCGAGGCTCGATATTACGGATATTCTTTATTGCGGGGTCTACCATCGGATTTATCGGTACAATGGCGGGATTGATTATGGGGGTTCTGATTTGCCTCAATATTGATGTGATACAGGCGATTATTGAGGGGATAACCGGCACGAAACTGTTCCCGCCGGATGTCTATCATATTTCCAGCGGCATACCGGCGAAAATCGTCTGGGGAGAAGTGCTCGCCGTTGCCTTATGCGGCTTTATAATTTCGGCGATTGCCACATTTTTTCCGGCGCTGAGCGCGTCTAATACTGACCCTGTGGATGCCCTGCGATATGAGTAAGCGCCGCCCTATACTCTCTGTACGCAACCTCCACCGCGCTTACAAATCCGGTAACGGATATTTGCGTGTTATGGCGGGTGCCGATATCGATATTTATCCTGGTGAGATGGTGGGGTTAATCGGCCCGTCCGGTTCCGGTAAGTCAACGCTCTTGCATGCAGCAGGCTTGCTGGAGAAGCCTAATTCTGGTGAGGTGTATATTAACGGGCGTGAGTGTCTAAAGCTCTCAGACGACGTTCGCACGAGTATTCGCCGTCAATCGATTGGCGTTGTTTACCAATTCCACCATTTGCTAAAAGAATTTTCTGCTGTGGATAATGTCGTCATTCCCCAAATGATTGCGGGCGTGAGCAGGCCGGATGCTGAAGCGGAAGCGACGCGGCTCTTGACCGTTATGGGACTTGCCGGACGTTTAACCCATAAGCCATCACAAATGTCGGGCGGGGAGCAGCAGCGCGTGGCGATTGCGCGGGCAATTTCGAACAAGCCGCAAATCTTACTGGCCGATGAGCCAACAGGCAATCTTGATCCGAATACGTCTAATGCCGTGTTTAAGAGCCTGTTTGATCTCACCCGCCTTGAAGGCGTGTCAGCGTTGGTCGCGACGCATAATATGAGCCTCGTGCAATATATGGACCGCGTGTTCACAGTGAGGGACGGCCTCGTTGTGCCGTTTAAACCTGCTACGGGAAAACAGCCAAGGCCAGCCTCATAGACGTTTGCGGTTTGTTACCAGATAAAAAATAAAGCCCGATACAATCACGGCAAGGCCAAACAAGGCCTGTCCGATATTGTCTTGAATGACGTACACCAGTGTGAATGCGGTAATGGCAAGGAATAGAAGCGGAGTTACCGGATACCCCCATGTTTTATAAGGGCGATCAAGATCAGGTTCACGCCACCGTAAGATAAATACACCGAGAACGGCGAGAAAGCTGTTAAAGGCGAGCATGGCGGCGGCAAATACCAATATGGTTTTAAAGCTTGATGTCAGTATAAAGGCAATCGCGATTGCCGATTGTAGGTAGATAGCGACAAACGGAACCGCATCTGTGTTGGTTTTGGCCAGAACGCGCAGCGCCGGAAAGTCCTGACCAATAGCTTGCAACGCGCGTGGCCCGGCAATTGTCATAGCGCTGACGGATGAGATTAAAAGCAGAGCCAGCATTCCGCCTGTGAGCCGTCCGGCTGTATCTCCAAAAGCATGGGATGCCGCGATATAGCCGATTTCAACTTGCCCGGTCATAGCAGCCACAGGTGCTACACGCAGAAAAACGTAATTGAGCAAGACATATAGCGCGATAACCAGGCTGGTGCCGAGTATCAGAACGATAGGTAGGTGTTTTTGCGGGGTTTTAAGCTCCCCGCTAATGTAAGTCGCGGCGTTCCAACCTGTGTAAGAATAAGTCACAAAAATCAAAGCCACGGCAAAACTTGAGCTCGTTATAACATCAAAGTCTTGCGGGATTGGGAGCAGCCGAACGGGCTGAGGGTCGGGTGCAAGCAATAGCGCGAAGACACAAAATACCAAAATCAGAACGACTTTTATAACAGTGAATAGAATTTGAAATTGGCCGCTTTGTGCGTGGTTGCGGCTGTGGATAAATGTGACGATCAATACTAGAGCTACGGCTAAGGGTTTTATCCAAACCTGATTGTCACCCGGTATGACCTCGGCAGTGTAAGCGCCAAAGGCTATCGCGATAGCGGCAATGGGGGCGGCGAAGCCGATTGTGGCAGAAACCCAACCAGAAATAAAACCCGCTGCCGGGTGATATATACGGCCTAAAAAATTATACTCACCGCCTGACCGTGGGAGTGCCGCGCCGAGTTCGCCGTATGAGGCTGCGCCGCACAGCGCGGCTATGCCGCCGAGAACCCAAAGCATCAGTATGGGAAAGCCGCCTTGGACTGTGACCAACTGAAAACCCAAGCTCGTGAAGACGCCAACTCCGACCATATTTGCGATAATTACCGCTGCGGCTGTTTTAGGTGTGTATTGTTTTGACATTCGGCCACATTGGGTTGGATTTTATGAATGTCCAGAAAAAGATTGACGCATATGAAAATAATAAGTAAGAACAAAACAAGAACATATGTATAATTAGGAGGATAACACCATGAAGCAACTTGTTATGGATATAAGCGCCGGTATCATAATGGCAGGATTCGTGTCTATGATGACAATCTGGATGATGGTTATCGGCGGCTAAACTTTAGGGGCATCTATGGCAAAGTGGCAGCCGCAATTCGTTCATCTGCGCTCGCGCTCGCCTTATTCGATGCTCGAAGGTGCGCTTAAAATTAAAGAGACGGCAGCCCGTTGCAAAAAATGGCGAATGCCTGCGCTTGCACTCACCGACACAAACAATATGTGCGGGGCGCTGGAGTTTTCTGATATTATGTCAGGCGAGGGCGTGCAGCCTATTATCGGCTTGACTTTGTCACTAGATTTGGAACTTGACGCGCAGCCCGGCCAACTCCGGCGTGACCCGGACGGAACGATCGCGCTGCTGGCTCAAAACGAACGAGGTTATGAAAACCTCATGGCGCTTTCGAGCGCGGCTTATCTTGATGTGGCGGCAACTGACGTGCCCCATATAACGGCGGCCAATTTGTTAGTACATACGGATGGGCTTATCGCCCTAACTGGCGGATTTGACGGCGCTTTAAACCGCCTGATCTGTCAGGGCCGATTAGTGGAGGCTGAAAAATGGCTAAACCAGCTTACTCAGGCTTATTCACAAAGACTTTACATTGAACTGCAGCGGCACGGGCTGCCACAAGAAATCGAAGCCGAAAAACATCTGATTGATTGGGCCTATGAAAAGGGTTTGCCCTTAGTGGCGACGAATGAGCCTTATTTCCTCGATCCGGAAATGCATAAGGCCCATGACGCTTTACTGGCCATTTCAGAAGGCAGTTACGTGCTGGAGAAAGACCGCCGAAAAGTATCGGATCAGCATTATTTTAAATCCGAAGAACAAATGCTTCATTTGTTTAAAGATATTCCTGAGGCCATAAAAAACACGGTTGATATTGCAAGCCGCTGCGCGGTTAAGTC
>CAYGRF010000006.1:0-17433 GCA_964352275.1 uncultured Caulobacterales bacterium | reverse complement strand
GTTAAGTCTGAAAAACGCAAACCCATTCTGCCGCATTTTGGCGATGGCAGTCAGAGCGAGGGCGATATACTGGCCGACGAGGCCAAGGCCGGCCTAGAGGCCCGCCTGGAATGCATTGAACCGGCTGCCTCGCGTGAGGAATATTTTGATCGCCTCGCGTTTGAGCTGAATGTCATCAAGCAAATGGGCTTTCCGGGCTATTTTTTAATCGTTTCGGATTTTATTAAATGGGCAAAATCGAAAGATATTCCCGTCGGGCCGGGACGGGGTTCGGGCGCAGGGTCTGTTGTGGCGTGGGCGCTAACAATTACGGATTTGGATCCGCTGCGCTACGGCCTGCTTTTTGAGCGATTTCTCAATCCTGAGCGGGTGTCTATGCCTGACTTTGATATTGACTTCTGCCAAGAACGCCGCGGCGAAGTTATCCATTATGTTCAACAAAAATACGGCGAAGCGCAAGTTGCGCATATTATCACATTTGGAACATTGCAAGCCCGCGCGGTCGTGCGTGATGTCGGCCGGGTTATGCAAATGCCGCTGGGCCAGGTTGATCGCCTCGCGAAATTGGTGCCGTCAAACCCTGCAAATCCTGTGACTTTGTCAGAAGCCATTAAAATGGAGAAGGGGTTGCAAGAAGCGCGAAGTAGCGAACCGGCGGTTCGCGAATTATTGGACATTGCGCTACAACTCGAGGGCCTTTACCGGAACGCATCAACCCATGCAGCAGGCGTGGTTATTGGTGACCGGCCCCTGACGCAATTGGTGCCGCTCTACCGCGATCCGCGTTCGGATATTCCGGCGACGCAGTTTACAATGAAATGGGCCGAGAAAGCGGGCCTTGTAAAATTCGACTTTTTAGGCCTGAAAACCCTGACCGTTATTCATAGGGCTTTGGGCTATCTAAAGGCTCAAGGTATAAATATTGATTTGGACACGATCAAAACAGAAGACCCGCTGGCCTATAAACCACTGGCAGAGGGTCTATCGGCGGGGGTATTCCAATTGGAGAGTTCCGGAATGCGGGATACGCTGCGTAAAATGGCGCCTGACTCGATTGAAGAATTAACCGCGCTTATCTCGCTATATCGTCCCGGCCCTATGAAAAATATTGATACCTATATTGACCGGAAATTTGGCCGTGTCGATATTGCTTACCCGCATGAAAGTTTGAAAGAAATCCTAGAGGAAACGTACGGCATTATCATTTACCAAGAGCAGGTGATGCAAATTGCCCAAGTTTTGTCCGGTTATTCGCTCGGCGAAGCGGATATTTTGCGCCGGGCTATGGGCAAAAAAGACAAAGACGAGATGGCGCGGCAGAAAACGCGCTTCGTTGACGGCGCAGTCGAACGCGGGGTTGATGCGGGCCAAGCCGACCATATTTTTGATTTGGTTAATGAGTTTGCCGGTTATGGATTTAACAAATCACATGCGGCCGCCTATGCGATGATTTCGTTTCAAACGGCCTATTTGAAAGCGCATTACCCCACTGAATTTGTTGCGGCGACTATGAGCCTTGATATTGCCAATGTTGAAAAACTGGCGCAATTTTACCAAGAAGCCAAGCGCATGGGACTGAAAATTATTCAGCCCTGTGTGAACCGTTCATTTGCTGATTTTGAGGTGGCGGACGGCGCGGTGCTTTATGCGCTCGGCGCCCTCAAAAATGTCGGTGTGGAGGCAATGAAACATGTCGTTGATATTCGCAATCAAGGCGGGCCGTTTAAGGACCTGTTTGATTTTGCGCGCCGTGTTGATACGCGCATTGTCAACAAACGGGCATTTGAAAATTTGGCGCGCGGCGGGGCGTTTGACGCATTAGAGCCTAACCGCGCCAGGTCTTTAGCATCAGCCGCGCTTTTACAGTCAATCGGCTCGCGCGCGGCGGAAGAAAGAGCGTCAGCCCAAAATAGTTTGTTCGGCGATACGCCTGCCGCAATGGCAGAGCCCGAACTGCCTGAGACAGCGACGTGGAGTAATATTGAGCAACTTGATCATGAACTTGGGGCGATCGGCTTCTACTTTGGCGGACATCCTTTAGAGACACATGCCGAGGCTTTGAAGCGTAAAGATGCGGTTATGTCTATAGATATCGAAGAGCGCTACAGAATGGGGCACAGGGCGATGCGGCTTGCTGGCGTTGTGCGAAAGCGTCAGGAACGCATGTCGAAGCGCAATAAGCGGTTTGCCTATGTAAGCCTATCCGATCCTACAGGAGATTACGAGGTCTTCGTCGGGGAAGATTTGCTGGCAACAAAGCGGGATATTTTATCAGCCGGGGCGCTCATAGAAGTGACGGTAGCCGTGGATGAACGGGACGGCGAGATAAAGATATTCACGAATAGTGTTGAATCGCTTGAGTTTAAAGACGAAGCCGCCGTCAAGGGGCTGCAAATTCGGTTGCGCTCAGCGACAAGTGAAAGCTTGGATGTATTTCAATCGTGCCTTGATGGGTTGAAAGATGCGCCCTGTCAGAGCATGGGGTATCTTGATGTTATCGTCCCGCTGGGTAATCAGCGCGAAGGGCATTGGCGTGTATCGCCTAAGTTCGGCATAGATGCGAATATTCAAAAAGCTTTTAAGGCAACGCAAATCGTTGAGATCATTAAGGAAGTTGCGGTGTAAATAAAGGGTTGCAACAGCGAAGAATTCTGATAGTTAGCGCGCTCAATCCGCACACGGGTGACGGTCATTGCCATATAGGCAATAACCGATTCCGGTGAGACATATGTCTTCACACCCCGTGTCATGGCCAACCGGAAACAAGGAGATATCCATGGCTTTACCAGAATTTTCAATGCGTCAATTGCTCGAGGCAGGCGTACACTTTGGTCATCAAACACACCGTTGGAACCCAAAAATGGAACCCTATATTTTTGGTTCGCGGTCCCACATTCATATTATGGATTTATCCCAGACGGTACCTTTGCTGCACCAAGCTCTTGTTCAGGCGCGCAATGTCGCTGCCAAGGGCGGGCGTGTATTGTTCGTTGGCACAAAACGTGCCGCGTCTGAACCTGTTGCTGTCGCAGCGAAACGCTGCGCGCAATATTATGTCAATCACCGCTGGCTTGGCGGCATGCTGACCAATTGGACAACGATTTCAAAATCCATCAGCCGTTTGCGCGAGTTAGAAGCCATGATGGGCGGCGATGGCGGAACCGGCCTGACCAAGAAAGAAACACTCAAGCTTACTCGCGAATTGGAAAAGCTCGAAAAAGCACTGGGCGGCATTAAAGACATGGGCGGAAAACCCGACCTGATGTTTGTTATTGATACGAATAAAGAAGGTATTGCTATCAAAGAAGCCCGCCGTTTGGGTATTCCGGTTATTGCAATCCTCGATACAAATTGTGATCCTGATGCAGCTGACTTTCCAATTCCTGGTAATGATGATGCAGCGCGGGCGATTAGCCTGTATTGCGATCTCATTGCGGACGCGGTGCTTGACGGTATGACCGAAGCCCAAGCCAAAGTCGGTATTGACATTGGCGCCGCTATTGAGCCGGTTGAAATGGCCATTGAAACGCCGCCAGTAGCTGAAGAAGCCCCTGTTGAAGCTGAACCTGTAACAGACGCGCCTGAAACTCCTGCGGAAGCCGCATCAGAGGTGGCTTCTGAAGGTGAAAAAGACGCACCTGCGTCGGCTTAAATTCTTAAATTTTAGGCGGCCTCATTGCCGCCTAACCCCATACCCAAGGAGATTATCATGGCTCAGATTACAGCCAAATTGGTAAAAGACCTGCGCGACAAAACATCAGCAGGCATGATGGATTGCAAAAAGGCACTCACAGAAACAGACGGTGATCTTGATGCTGCTGTTGATTGGCTGCGCAAAAAAGGCATCGCCAAAGCCGATAAAAAAGCGAGCCGCGTGGCCGCTGAAGGGCTTGTCGCTATGTCACTTAAGGGCACCAAAGGCGTGCTCGTTGAGGTGAATTCTGAAACTGACTTTGTTGCCCGTAACGCAGAGTTCCAGGGGGCGGTTGAGGAAATTGCAGCTTTGGCGCTCACGGTCGATAGCGATGAAGCTCTTCGCGCTGCCCCAACAAAAGCCGGTGTGAGTGTGACGGATTACTTGACAAACCTTGTCGGTAAGATCGGTGAAAACATGTCGTTCCGCCGCATGGAAGCTGTTAGCGTGAATGATGGTGTTGTGACAGGTTACATTCACAACAGTGTTGTCGATAATATGGGTAAGATTGGAGTTTTAGTTGGTCTCGAATCCACAAGTGATAAAGATAAGCTTGCCGACCTTGGGAAGAAGATTGCCATGCATATTGCTGCGACAAACCCGCTTGCACTAAACGTCGACGATTTAGACCCAGCGGTCGTGTCTAAAGAACGTGAAATGCTAGCTGCTGAAGCACGCGAGTCCGGTAAGCCTGAGAACATTATTGAAAAAATGGTGGAAGGCCGGATGACAAAGTTCTTCAAGGAGTCTGTACTCACCACCCAGATATTTGTGATGGATGGAGAGCGCTCCATTGCACAGGTTATCGCTGACGAAGCGAAAGCCGTTGGCGCTGACATTACTATGACGGGCTATGCCCGTGTGGAACTGGGTGCCGGGATTGAGAAAAAGGAAGAAGACTTCGCTGCTGAAGTTGCTGCGGCTGTCGCCGGTTCTTAAGACCATCATTGCTGAAAAAACTGTAGCCCCGTTGCCATTCTTCTGGCATGCGGGGCTTCGTTCGTTATTATCATATGTGAATCACATATATAGGGGACTTATCAATTGAGTGCCTAGGGGAGACTATGGGACAGGATTACCAATATAAGCGCGTTTTACTCAAGGTTTCCGGTGAGGCGCTGATGGGGGATCAGTCTTACGGTATTGACGTTTCCACGACGGATCAAATTGCAGGGCAAATCGCTCTTGCGCATGATAAAGGCTTGCAAATCGCACTTGTGATTGGCGGAGGAAACATTTTTCGCGGATTGTCTGCTGCTGCTGGCGGAATTGAACGCTCTACCGCAGATTATATGGGCATGCTGGCGACGATTATGAATGCGCTCGCAATGCAAAGTGCTTTGGAACGGCGTGGTATTCAAACCCGGGTCATGTCAGCCATTCCAATGGCAACAGTGTGTGAGCCCTATATTCGGAGGCGAGCTGTCCGGCATATGGAGAAGGGCCGCATCGTGATCTTTGCTGCTGGAACGGGTAATCCGTATTTCACCACAGATACTGCGGCAGCGCTCCGCGCGGCGGAAATGAACTGTGACGCACTTTTGAAGGGCACCCAAGTCGACGGCGTTTACGACTCAGACCCTAAAACTAACCCTGACGCGGTTAAATTTGATACTCTAACCTATCATAAAGTTCTCGCGGATGATTTGCGCGTTATGGACTCTGCCGCAGTGACCTTGATGCGCGACAATGAAATCCCCATTATTGTGTTCTCAATACATACAGATGGCGGTTTTGATGCTGTAATGCGCGGAAACGGGCATTGCACTCGTATCGGGTCTTAGTTTAGCCTTAGTGAACTGTATAAAACAGAAAAGGATGTCGACATGGCAGATTTTGATTTAAAAAATTATCGACGCCGTATGGACGGCGCTGTTGATGCGCTCAAGACGGAGTTTTCCGGTTTGCGTACAGGGCGAGCTAATGCAGCTTTGCTCGAAGGCATCACGGTAAAGGCATATGGCTCGGATACGCCGCTCAACCAAGTGGGGTCGGTGAGTGTACCGGAGCCGCGTATGCTAACCATTAGTGTTTGGGACAAAAGTCTGGTTGCGGCTGTGGAGCGCGGCCTGCGTGAATCGAGCCTTGGTCTTAACCCTGTCGTGGACGGGCAGACAATGCGCATCCCTTTGCCGCCCCTAACGGAAGAGCGCCGTAAAGACCTCGTCAAGGTAGCGGGTTCTTATTCGGAAAATGCAAAAGTTGCTGTTCGCAATGTCCGCCGGGACGCGATGGATACGCTTAAGCGTATGGAAAAAGACGGCGATATGGGTGAGGATGAGCAGAAGGCTCATGCTGATGATGTGCAAAAAACAACAGATGCTGTGATCGCGATTGTGGATAAAGCCTTAGCGTCTAAAACAGAAGAAATAATGCAGGTTTAAACTAAAATGTCATTGGGAACCGAATATACAGCGACGTTCCCGCTTCACGTAGCGATCATCATGGATGGCAACGGGAGGTGGGCTAAAGCCCGTCACCGCCCGCGTGTATTTGGCCATCAGGAAGGCGTGAAAACTGTGCGCCGCATCGTAGAGGATGCCGCAGATATTGGCCTCAAATATCTCACTCTATATAGCTTTTCGACAGAGAACTGGACTCGTCCGAAGGCAGAAGTCTCCGCTTTGTTTGCGCTTTTGAAACAGTATGTCGAGAGTGATCTCGAGAGCCTGAACCGCAATAAGGTGAGGGTGCGAATATTGGGTAACCGTGCAGGACTGCGAAATGATATTTTGAAAATTATTGACCGGGTAGAAGATACAACAAAAGAGAATAGTGAGTTCTTCCTCAATATAGCTTTTAATTATGGTGGCCGTGATGAAATATTGCGCGCTGTAAAAAAAGCACATTTGGCAGGCGAGCCGCTGACAGATTTATCCGAGGAACGTCTGAGCACGTACCTAGATACAGACGGAATGCCTGAACCCGATCTTGTGATTCGTACAAGCGGTGAAAAGCGCATTAGTAATTTTCTTTTATGGCAGGCTGCTTATGCAGAATTCGTGTTTTCTGATGTGCTTTGGCCTGATTTCAAGCGCAGTGATTTGGAAGATGCGATTGCAGAGTTTCAAAACCGGGACCGCCGCTTTGGTAATCTCAATGTTGTGGATGTGGCATAGACCTAATGGAAAAAACCTCAAAACCCACTCTCCCGCGCAAACCAACGTGGACTAATCTAGGGCTCCGTTTTGTATCGGCGGTTATATTATCCGCGGTTTGTTTCTCGCCTTTCTTTTTTGGTGGAGCTTTGTGGGCGATACTCGTGGCTCTCTTAGGGTCGCGTCTTGTTTGGGAGTGGGTCAGAATGTCCGATCAAGCGCCGCCCCGTTTAGCCTATATTCTTCCTGTCGCCGGTTTGGTTGTTACAATCACTTATTGTTATCTGGAATTTTGGCCTTCAGCGCTCATTGCAATGGCCGTTACCGGCCTGCTGGCTATGGTTGAACGTACGCGCCGTGGGGAAGGCGGGCTTTGGTCCGGGCTTGGCTTTCTTTATATTGCAATCCCGTGCATGGTCATTGTGATGCTGCGCGGGAATGAGGTTGGTCTAACTGCGCCCGGTTTCCTGCTTTTAATATTTTTGATCCTCATAGTGGTTGCAGCCGATACGGGGGCTTATTTTGGTGGTTCCTATTTTCAAGGCCCTAAAATGGCGCCAAAACTTAGCCCTAAAAAAACCTGGTCTGGGTTCATTTCCGGTGTTCTTGCTGGCGGTATTGTTGGAGCTATAACGGCTGTGTTCATTGGTTTTTCACCGGTTACGGGCGGGCTACTCGCTATGCCTGTCGTTATTCTCGCTGTTATGGGTGACTTTTTGGAGAGCGCTCTGAAACGCCGTTTGGAAGTGAAAGATACAGGCGGTCTTTTGCCCGGGCATGGCGGCCTTCTAGACCGGATGGATTCGCTCATGCTCGTTGTTGTCGTTGCTGCCTTAATGCTTTGGCTATGGCCTGGCTTGTGGCCGCTTTAGCGTGATGTCTCGCAGTGTTACGATTTTAGGATCGACGGGTTCGATAGGTGATAGCACGCTTGATTTGCTCAGGCGTGCAGAACCGGGTAAGTTTTCAATTACGGCTCTAACAGCCAACAAAAATGCCGCGAAGTTAGCTGCGCAAGCAATTGAATTTAAAGCCAAATTTGTTGCCATTGCTGATGAGGGAAAGCTCAATGAGCTTCAGCAGGCGCTCTCGGGATACGATATAGAGATTGGCGCGGGTCAGCAGGCTTTAGTAGAAGCCGGAGCGCGTCCTGCAGATTTTATCATGGCCGCCATTATAGGGGCGGCAGGCTTGCCGCCAACGCTTGCCGCTGTGAAACAGGGCAGTACAGTCGGCTTGGCCAATAAGGAATGCCTCGTCAGCGGCGGGGATTTGTTCATGGCAACAGTTAAAGCATCCGGGACAACTTTGTTGCCCGTGGACTCTGAACATAATGCAATTTTTCAAGTGCTAGAGCGACATAAGCCGCGCGGCGTGATGCGCCTGATTTTGACGGCCAGCGGCGGGCCATTTCGGGAGACACCTATTGAGGAATTATCGGGCGTAACGCGTAAAAACGCGCTGAATCATCCCGTTTGGAGCATGGGCGCAAAAATAACGATTGATTCGGCAACCTTGATGAATAAGGGTTTGGAGCTGATTGAGGCGAGCTATATTTTTGGATGTCCAAGTCAAGAGATAGACATAGTCGTTCATCCGCAATCGATTGTTCATTCCATGGTAGAATATATTGATGGATCGATTTTGGCGCAATTAGGTTCGCCTGATATGCGTACGCCGATCGCTTATGCTTTGGGGTGGCCGGACCGGATGGAGGCGCCTGTGGAGCGTCTTGATTTGACCCAAATCTCGGGCCTAACATTTTTCCAGCCTGATATAGTCAAATTTCCCGCTCTGCGTCTCGCGCGAGAGGCTTTGGAGCGCGGCGGCGCGGCGTCAAATGTCCTGAACGCAAGTAATGAGGTGGCTGTAGCACAGTTTTTAAATGGAAGTATCGGCTTTGTTGATATTCCCCGCATTGTCGAGGAGACGTTAGAGCGTCATGATAGGCGCGGTGATCTATCACAGTCTTTAAATAACTTAAGCGATATACTTGTTATGGATAATGCGGCGCGCCATACCGCAAACGACATCATCAACGACTTGTAAGCCTAAAAAAAATCCAGCAAAGTTGCTTAAAGTAAGTTATACGGCGTCTCTATGATTTCGATTATTACATCAGCCATGATTTTTGTAACCAGCTTTCTGGTTATCTTGTCAGTTCTCGTGTTTTTTCATGAGCTTGGGCATTATTCCGTTGCGCGGTTCTTTGGTGTGTCTGTTGAGAGGTTTTCTATTGGATTCGGAAAGCCCATCGCGCGTTGGAGAGGTAAAAGCGGCACAGAGTGGTCTGTTGGGCGCATTCTCTTAGGCGGCTATGTCAAGTTTTTAGGGGATGCGGGCGCGGCGAGTAATCCAGACACAACGCATTTGGAGGCAATAAAAGAAAATTTAGAAACAGAGCATGGTCAAGAGGCTGTGAATAGCTGTTTCCATTTTAAGCCCCTTTGGCAGCGGGCGTTGATTGTTCTTGCCGGCCCCGTAGCCAATTTTATTCTTGCGATTGTCCTGTTTGCATCCGTGGCGCTTATATTTGGTGAACGAGCTGTGAAATCGGTTGTTGTTGAAGTTGAGCCGGGCAGTGCCGCTGAGGCTGCGGGGGTTGAGCCCGGCGACGTCTTTTTGACGCTGGACGGTGTTGACGTTCGTGAGCGATACGCATTTGTAACATACGTTGCTCTACGCAGCGATGAAGAGTTAATAGCAACCGTGC
Organism: uncultured Caulobacterales bacterium; assembly: GCA_964352275.1. Lineage (GTDB taxonomy): Bacteria > Pseudomonadota > Alphaproteobacteria > Caulobacterales > Maricaulaceae > JACOMS01. The sequence goes on along the minus strand of CAYGRF010000006.1, from coordinate 7,928 downwards.
AGCGTGGTGACCAAGTCGCAACATTCCCGATAACGCCGCGCCGACAAGAACGGCGCGATGCCATCGGCGGCAAAACAGCTATCGGCACGGCGGGGGTGATGATGGGGAGCCGTGACTATATTGTCACGCGGACGTATAATCCTGTGACAGCGCTCGGTTACGGGACGTCACAACTTGGGAATACATTAAGTATGACAGGAACCTATATTAAACGGATGTTCCAAGGCCGTGAGGATGGCACGCAGCTTGGAGGTCCAGCGCGAATCGCTACAATGACAGGCAAGACAGCTGTTGATGTTTTAAATATTGAGGCGCCTTTAGGGGCAAAGCTACGTTATCTCGCGCAAAACCTTTTGCTTCTTGCCGCAGCTTTATCTGTGGGGCTAGGTGTCGCAAATTTAATGCCAATTCCAGCACTGGACGGTGGACATTTGCTATACTACGGCTATGAAGCGCTTGCGGGTCGTCCGCTAAGTGAAGAAAAGCAGGAGTTTGGATTTCGTATTGGGTTTGCTTTATTGCTAGCCGCACTGGTTTTTCTGACTATAAATGATATTGGTTACGTACGTAGCATGTTCTCCTAAACGGTCGATTCTATGAGAATTTTTAACGCATCACATTGCATAGCGCGAAGTACAGCTATTATTTTGGCGAGCCTTCTGTCACTGGCGGCAGTCCCCTTTGCTGCCGGACAGGATGGCGGCGCTCCAGAAGCGGCAGCCATACAGGCGCCGACGATTATTCGCACCGTTCAAGTAACAGGCAACCAACGCGTTGAAGCTAACACAGTCGCATCATATTTGTTGTTTGCACCCGGTGACCCGTATAGTGAAGCACGGATCGATCAGTCGATTAAAACGCTTTATCGAACAGGTTTATTTGCCGATGTTGCGATTGACCCGCGCGACGGCAATGTCCTGATTCAAGTGATCGAAAACCCCATTATCAACCGTGTTATTTTGGAGGGAAATAAGTCCCTTAAAGACGACAAAATAACGGACGAAGTTGAGGCCGAACCCCGCTCTATCTTTACCCGCTCAAAGGTTCAAGAAGATGTGCAGCGGATCATTGAGCTCTACCGTCAATCCGGCCGGTTTGCGGCGAATGTTGTGCCAAAGGTTGTTCAGCAACCACAAAACCGTGTGGACCTAATTTTTGAAATTACAGAAGGCCCTGTTACAGGGGTTAAGCGGATTAACTTTATTGGAAACAATGAATATACAGATAGCCGTTTGCGCAAGGAGATCGTGACTGCCGAATCCATATGGTGGAAGTTTTTTTCCTCTAACGATAATTATGATCCGGGCCGGTTGGAATTTGATCGTGAGCAAATTCGTGAATTTTATACAGATCGTGGGTTTGCTGATTTTCGTGTGGTTTCGGCTGTTGCTGAACTGACCCCGGATCAAGAAAATTTCTACATTACCTTCACCCTTGATGAGGGCGAAGAATACCGCTGGGGCGATATATCTGTTGAGACAGAACTTGAAACCCTGAACAAAGATATACTCGAGCGCATCGTGGGTATTAATAGCGGCGATATATACCGCGCTAGTGAGGTTGAGGAAGCGATTGAGTCCCTGACATTTGCGGCCGGTACATCCGGATATGCCTTTGTGGATATTCAGCCCGATATTATTCGTAACCGGGATACAAAAACTGTCGACCTGGTTTTTAATATTGTTGAAGGTCCGCGCGTTTACATTGAACGCATTGACATCGTCGGCAACACAACAACCCTTGACTATGTTATTCGGCGGGAACTCGAGCTCGTTGAAGGTGATGCGTTTAACAGGATTTTACTGGATCGTTCGCGCAATCGTGTCCGGTCCTTGCGGTTCTTCGAAGAGGTTGAAATCACGGAAACGCAAGGCAGCGCCGCTGACCGCGCGGTTGTTGAGGTGAAAGTGACCGAGCAGCCCACCGGGGAACTGTCTTTTAGTGCTGGTTTTTCATCGGCTGATGCATTCCTGGTCGATTTATCGATCACACAGCGTAATCTGCGCGGTAGAGGCCAGTTGATGCGGTTCGTGATTAGAGCGAGTTCAAACCGACGTGAAATTGATTTACGGTTCACCGAACCACGCTTTTTGGGCCGCAATCTGGCTGCGGGTATCGAACTTTTCGATGTAACTTTGGACTTTCTGGATGAAGCCGGTTTCCGTCAATCTCGGACGGGTGGATTGGTGAGCCTATCCTTCCCGGTGACGGAGTATACGTCTTTGTCCACGCGTTATTCGCTCCGTACAGAAGATGTTGAGGTGCCAACACTGGATTGTGTTTCAATTTTAGCAAATCCAGCACAGTCCTCACAAAACAGTCTGTGCCTGCAAGAAGGGGGTCGGCTCTCTTCCATATTGGGCTATTCGTTTGCGTGGGATCGCCGCAATGACCCAATCACACCAACACGCGGTTTTGATTTACGCTTGTCGCAGGATTTCGCTGGCGTAGGCGGTGATGTGCAATATTTACGTACCGATGTTCGCGGTAATGTCTATCGAGGTCTATTCCGCAATGTTATTGCCAGCGCAACATTGTCAGGCGGCTATATTACGGGCTGGGGTGGTGAAGCCGTGCAGATTAACGATCGCTTCTTCAAAGGCAGCAATGACTTCCGGGGCTATGATAATGCCGGTATTGGCCCGCGTGTGTTGCAAGTCAATAATGTGACAGGCGAAACTCGCCGCGGTAACGCACTGGGCGGCAATGCTTACGGCTTGCTTTCCTCCGAGGTGAGTTTTCCGCTTGGCATTCCAAGTTTATTAGGTAGCTTGTTCGTAGAAGCTGGCACAGTGGGCTTGCTGGATGATGATTTTAAATTTGAGACGACACAAGGTGATCTTACAACATCAACAATTGATGACCTTTCAATTCGCGCCATGGTTGGAGCGAGTGTTTTCTGGGAATCTCCGTTTGGCCCGATCCGATTTGATTTTACTCAACCCCTCAAGAAATACCCTTACGACGAACGCCAGTCTTTCCAATTCACTACACGTACAAGGTTCTAACATGTCTATTTCAAAGTTTTTCCGCCGCGCATCAGTTGGCGTGGCCGCTATTTTATTGGTCACAGCAACAGCGACCGCCCAGAGTAAAGTTCTCGTTGTCGACTCGCAACGCGTTGTTAGCGAGTCTGAAGTCGGCAAACATGTCGCTCGCCAAGTTGAAGCGATTTCAAATACAATGACGAATGAGCTTCAAAACTCGGCATCTCCGATGAAATCGACATCTGAGAGTTTAAACGCGTCACTTAAAGGCAAAACGCCGGCTGAACAAAAGGCCGCCCTTCAATCACGTCCGGATTTGCAAAAACAGTATGTTGAGCTTCTCACAACTGAGCAAAAGGTCAAACAAGAAGCCCAAGTTAAACAAATCGAGATGCAGCAAACTGAAACTAAGGCGAAAATTCAGATAGCTGTTAAGATGCAGGAGATCATCGAAGCGATTGCAAAAGAGCGGGGCGCTGATGTCGTTTTGGACAAATCTACAATTATTTACGGTGATCCTGTTGATATTACGGATGCGGTTATTGCGCGACTAAACCAAGAAGTGACGCGCATTTCCGTTACGCGTGAACGCCTTCCGCGTAAGGCTCCTCCCGCGCAGTAATAAAACCTGAATGGGGCCAGCCTTATGGATACACGATTCTATAACGTGCTCGGCCCTGTTGCTCTTGGCGATCTTGTTGCGGGGCTGGACATTCAGCCTTTAGAGCCTAAGTTTCAAGAGACTGAAATCACATACGGAGCCGCGCTTTCAGCCTCTTCTTCGGGGCATATTAGCTTTCTTCAATCTAAGAAATATAAAGCGGATATAGAGACGGCCCAGGCAACGGCATGTTTTATATCTGAGGACCTTGCTCACCTTGCCGGTTATGCTCATATTATTCCGCTGATTTCTCAGTATCCTCGCGCGCACTTTGGCCGCGTGTTAAATCGTCTTGTTCGAAAAAAAGATATGCATGATGTGGGTGAATTGGCAGTATCAGGACACGCGCCGCGGATACATCCGACTGCTGTAATCGCAAAAACGGCCGAAATCGGTGAGGGCACGACGATTGCCCCGTTCGTTGTTATTGGGCCGGGCGTCAAAATCGGGAAAAATTGCCATATCGGAGCCCATGTCATCCTTGAATGTACAATTATGGGAGACAGCTGTATAGTTAAACCCGGAAGCTGCATTGGTACGCGCGGGTTTGGCGTCGATGGAGACGAGCTAGGGATTTTAGATTTGCCGCATGTTGGACGCGTTATAATAGGCGATAATGTGAGTATTGGCGCAAAAACCACCATTGATCGCGGATTTGTCGCGGACACTATTTTGGGTGATAATGTCAAAATTGATAATTTGGTGCAAATTGGGCACAATGTTATCATTGATGAGGGCGCGATGATTGCGGCGCAATCGGGTCTATCCGGGAGTTGCCATATTGGTAAAAATGTTATGATGGGCGGTGCTGTCGGGCTTGCCGATCATATCCGTATTGGGGACGGCGCAAAAATTGCAGCGCGGGCCTGTCTTATGCATGATGTGCCTGCGGGTGAGGTCTGGAGCGGATTTCCCGCCATGCCTATCCGGGATCACATGCGAACCATAGCCGCGACGAAAAAGTTGATACAGAAAAAGAGTTAGCTCCATGCAAAATACGCACAGTTTACCCATACACCGTGCCACGATCATGGATTATCTACCGCACCGCGACCCTATGCTGTTTATCGACCGTGTGACTGCGTTAACCGATGATAGGATTACAATAGAGTCTGATATTCGTGCCGATGCGCCTTTTTTCCAAGGTCACTTTCCGGGTTTGCCCATCATGCCGGGTGTATTGGTGGTCGAGACTGTGGCGCAAGCTGGTGCTTTGCTGGTATCTCTAACAAAGGGACTCGAAAAAGATAAATTTATCGCTTTCACAAATATTGATGAGGTTAAGTTTCGCAAACCCGTGTATCCAAACGAAACGATTATTGTAGACGTAGAAATTGTGAGAGTGCGCATGCCGTTTTATAAGTTTTTTGGCACCGCGCGCGTTGGCGATAATACGGTTGCAAGTTTGAAGTTTGCCGCTGCGCAAATGGACTTTGTTCAGGAATAAAGCATGGCAACTCAAATACACCCCACAGCGATCGTCGATCCCAAGGCCGAACTGGACCACGGCGTATATATCGGCCCGCTCTGTATTGTGGGACCGGATGTTAAGCTGCATAAAAACGTCCGCTTAGTGAGCCAGGTTAATCTTGCGGGCGACACAACTATTGGCGCCGATTGTGAGCTTTATCCCTTTGTATCTATGGGGCACCCGCCTCAGGATTTTAAGCACCGAGGCGGCAAGGTTCGTATTATCATTGGTGAGCGAAACATTTTCCGTGAACTCGTTAATGTACATCCGGGAACAGATGCAGGAAAACGCGATACGATAATTGGTAGTGATTGTTACATGATGGTAGGTAGTCACCTTGCCCATGAAGGCCATATGGGCGACCACGTTGTTATATCAAATGGCGCGCAAGTCGGCGGATGTGTGACCATTGGCGATTATGCAATTCTGGGAGGGCTGTGCGCCATTCATCAATTCACGCGCATTGGCGCTCACGCATTTGTTGGCGGCATGGCGACTGTAACGACGGACGTCATTCCTTTTGGCTCCGTGATCGGGAATACTGCACATTTAGCCGGATTGAATGTTGTGGGTCTCAAACGCCGGGGGTTTGAGCGAAAAATGGTTCGCGATTTACGCTCGGCGTATCGGCTTTTATTCGCACAAGAAGGTACGTTTGCTGAGCGCCTTGATGATACAGCCCGAATATACTCTGAGCACCCGCTTGTTATGGCCATTGTCGAGTTTATTCGTGACCAAGATAAACGACCAATTTGCATGCCCCATACAGGGGGGTGATATGAAAATTGGCCTTATTGCCGGCGGCGGAGCGTTGCCGCATTCTGTTATTTCAGCTGCGCAGCACTCGGGCCACGACGTATTTACGGCTATCTTGGATGGCCACGCAAACCCTCAGGACTTCATCGGCGATACAGCCGTAGTCGGCATTGCTGAATTTGGTAAAATTACTAAGTTATTTCGGAAGGCTGGTTGCACCCACATATGTTTAGCGGGGATTGTTAAACGCCCCGACTTTCGAAAGCTTCGCCCTGACATGAAAGCTCTGACGCGTTTGCCCGGCGCGATCATTGCGGCGCGGGGTGGTGATGACGCGCTATTGCGCTATATTTTAAGTGTCTTTGAACAGGACGGCTTTGATATTATTGCCCCGCAGGATTTATGTGCTGATCTCCTATTGCCGTCGGGACATTTGGGACGTGTACGGTTGATCTCTGCGCATAAAGACGATGCTGAGAAAGCCTGTAAAATTGCGCGCGAAATCGGCGTGCTGGATATTGGTCAATCAGCGATTGTTTGCCGGGGGTTAGTTTTGGCCGTCGAAGCGCAGGAAGGCACCGATGCGATGCTATCGCGAGTGAAGTCACTCCCAACGGATATTCGGGGCGTTGATAGCGTGCGGGAAGGCGTACTCGCCAAAATGTTAAAACCCGGTCAAGAAAGCCGCGTCGATCTGCCGACCATCGGCCCTGAAACTATAAAACTTGCTGCGCAGGCGGGGCTTGCCGGAATTGTTTGTGAGAGTGGGCGCGCTTTTGTGATCGATCGCCCGACCGTTATAAGCTTAGCTGATGAAGCCGGAATATTCGTCGTTGGTCTTCCGCCGTCATCATGACAGATTTGATATTTATTGTCGCTGCTGAGCGCTCTGGGGATGATCTTGGCGCAGGGTTGATCAGAGAAATTAAAGTCTTAGCGCCCAATGTCGCCTTACACGGTATAGGCGGCGCTGCGATGTCGAAAGAGGGCGTACGCAGTCATATCGATATTGCGCCTCTTTCCATTTTGGGTTTTACAGAAGCGATTAAAGCCTATCCGGTTGTTCTCAACCGTGTTCAGCAATCAGTGGATTACATTATGGAATGCGCGCCGTCTGTCGTCGTTCTGATCGATAGTTGGGGTTTTATGATCAGGATCGCACAAAGGCTCAAAAAGTCTGGCTTTAAGGGGCAAATTATCAAATATGTCGCGCCGCAGGTGTTTGCTATGCGGGAGGGCCGCGCAAAAATATTGGCAGCGGCGGTAGATCACCTAATGACAATTCACAGCTTTGACGCGCCGTATTTTGAGCGCAATGGATTATCTGTGACGTATGTTGGCAACCCCATGTTCGACACGGATTATAATTCTGGTGATGGCAAGGCCCTGAAAACCAGGCTCGGCATAGCGCCGCACGAGGCTGTCGTTGCCATTCTTTTGGGAAGCCGGATGAGTGAGATAACGCGCTTATCAGCGCCCTTTGGTGATGCAATATCCCGGTTGAAAGCAGATGATCCGAATATTCACTTTATCAGTCCTGTCTCAGGCAATATTGCCACGCAAGTGCGCGGCATGGCGGACGGCATTGAATCTTTTAAGGATGTGACGTTCCTGCCAGAGAAGAATAAGTTTGATGTCTTTGCAGCCGCTGATGTGGCGCTTGCCTGTTCTGGTACGGTTACAACTCAGCTCGCCTGCGCTGGCGTGCCCACAGTGGTGGCATATAAACTCAGCCCTGTGACGTATTTTTTCGCTAAACGTCTCTTTAAGCCTGACTATATTTCTCTTGTTAATATTGCGGCGGATAGGTGTCTGATGCCTGAATTTATACAGGGCGATTGTATAGGTGAAAAACTTGCTCAAGCTATGTCGGAGTATTTCCGTGATTATGCCAAAAGATCTTCAGCGTCACAAGAGTTACTGTCTCAAACTCACCTTATGAAAGGTGCAGGCGGCAGCGCTAGTAAGCGCGCTGCCGAAACTGTTCTCAGTTTGATTTAGTGCAATTCCTGTTAAACTGGTATAGGAGATTTGGGCTTATTCGCCAATTTTC
>CAYGRF010000005.1:7360-42520 GCA_964352275.1 uncultured Caulobacterales bacterium | reverse complement strand
GCTGGCGTACGAACAACGCGGCGTGTGACTTGTTTCGTCACAGCCGGGATGCCACGTTCCTGCACTTGTGCTGGCGTCCGAACCACACGGCGGGTGACTTCTTTCGTCACAGCCGGAATAACCCGTTCGACAGTTTGTGCTGGTGTTACCATACGGCGGCGTGTTTCAACCTTGCTTATGGCCGGAATAACCCGCTCTGTCGTCTGAGCCGGCGTTGCCACAACGCGGCGTGTTACCTGTTTCGTTACAGCCGGAATAATACGCTCAACCGTTTGTGCAGGATTGCGAACAATACGCTGCGTTTCCACTTTCGTGACAGCTGGAATGACCCTTTCAGTTGTCTGGGCAGGTGTGCGGACAATACGGCGTGTTACCTCTTTGGTGACAGCCGGGATTACGCGTTCAACCGTTTGCGCTGGCGTACGAACAATGCGGCGGGTCTCCATTTTGGTCACGGCCGGAATTGTACGTTCCTGAACAGACGACGGAGTGCGAACAACGCGGCGTGTGACCTGTTTCGTCACAGCCGGTACAATCCGCTCAACCGTTTGTGCTGGTGTGCGTACGACGCGGCGTGTTTCCACCCGTGTTACAGCCGGGATGACCCGTTCTGTAACGCTTGCGGGTGTTGCTACAACACGGCGTGAGACCGTTTTTGTGACGGCTGGAACCGTGCGCTCAACAACCCGCGCGGGTTCTCTGACGACGCGGCGTGTTTCCATTTTGGTTACAGCAGGTATGACGCGTTCTTGCGTTGCAGCAGGAGTGCGAACGACGCGGCGCGTGACTTGTTTCGTCACAGCCGGAACAACCACTTCAACTGTACGGGCTGGTTCACGAACAATCTGGCGTGTTTCCACTTTGGTCACAGCCGGAATAATCCGCTCCGTTGTTGCTGCGGGTGTTCTAACAACACGTCGCTGAACAACTTGCGTCACAGCCGGGATGATTTTCTCAACCGTGCGAGCCGGTTCAGCAATAATCCGGCGCTCTGTCATACGCGTTACAGCCGGGATGACTTTCTCAACTGTGGATGCTGGCGTACGAACGACGCGGCGCGTGACTTGTTTCGTGATAGCCGGAACAACACGTTCGGCCGTTGACGCTGGCGTCACAATTCGGCGACGTGTTTCTTCCTTCGTAATCGCAGGAATGATCCGCTCCGTGACTTGGGAAGGCGTACGAACGACGCGGCGTGTAACCTGCTTAGTCACAGCGGGGATAACCCGCTCGACCGTAGCGGCTGGCGTGCGCACAATACGGCGTGTTTCCATCTTTGTAACAGCAGGAATGACGCGTTCTGTTGTTTGCGCAGGTGTGCGAACAACTCGGCGTGTCACTTCTTTTGTCACGGCTGGGATAACCCGCTCTGCTGTTGCGGCTGGCGTACGAACAACGCGGCGTGTTTCCACCTTTGTAACGGCAGGAATGACGCGTTCTGTGGTTTGCGCCGGTGTTGCAACAACGCGGCGTGTCACTGTTTTCGTAACAGCCGGTATGACACGTTCAACGGTGGTTGCCGGAGTTGCGACGACGCGGCGTGTTTCCGTTCTGGTGACAGCCGGGATAACCCGTTCTGTCACTGCAGACGGCGTACGCACCACGCGGCGAGACACTTGCTTGGTTACAGCTGGAACAACGCGCTCAACAGTTTGTGCGGGCGTGCGAACCACGCGGCGTGTTTCCAATTTGGTCACAGCCGGGATTGTGCGCTCAGTGACAGTTGCCGGCGTGCGAACTACGCGGCGTGTCATTTGCTTTGTGACAGCCGGTACGATCCGCTCGACAGTTTGTGCTGGCGTGCGAACAACGCGGCGTGTTTCCATTTTGGTGACAGCCGGAATGACCCGCTCTGTTGTTTGCGCAGGAACATCAACAACGCGGCGCGTAACAGTCTCAGTAATAGCAGGGATAATCCGCTCTTGAGTCTGTGCTGGCGTACGCATGATGCGGCGTGTGCGCATTTCTGTTACAGCCGGGATCGTGCGCTCAACAACCCGTGCAGGCTCCTGAACAACGCGGCGTGTAATGGCTTTTGTCACGGCTGGAACGACCCGCTCAAGAGTTTGAGCTGGCGTTTTAATCCGGCGGCGTGTTTCAACCTTCGTTACAGCCGGGATAACCCGCTCTTGAACGGTTGCTGGCGGACGAACAACGCGGCGCGTTACAGCTTGGGTGACCGCCGGGATAACCCGCTCTGTTACGGGTGCTGGGGTGCGAACGACGCGGCGTGTTTCAGCCTTTGTTACGGCGGGAATAACGCGTTCTTGCGTTGAAGCCGGGCGGTCAATGACGCGGCGTGTGACAGCTTTTGTCACCGCTGGAATAACGCGTTCAACAACTTGCGTTGGGCGAACGACGCGGCGCATAGTCTCAACTTTTGTCACAGCCGGGATGACACGTTCTTGAGCCGAGGCAGGACGATCAACAACGCGGCGCGTAACAGCTTGCGTGACAGCCGGTATAACCCGCTCTGTGACTTGGGCCGGACGGCTAACAACGCGGCGCTGAACGGCTTTTGTTACTGCTGGGACGACGCGTTCAACAATCCGAGACGGTTCAGCAACAGTTTGTGCTTCGAATGTGCTGATACGTTCTGCGAAGGCTCCGCCGCGTGTTCCGTTGCGGTCAGCGGTAGCGGCATCAGCGCGGGAGAGACCGTCACGGTCATCAGCGCCGTCGCTATTCGCGTCAACAAATCCGCGGATTGCACCGCCATTGCCGCCGCCAACGCGGACAGCAATGTCGAGAAGACCAAGGTCTGTGGCTTCTGCGAGAGACATGAAGCGTGATGCTGTGCGAACTACACGGCGCGTAACAGTTTCGGTTACAGCCGCTACAGGGATTTCACGAACTGTGGCTTCGCTATCGACAACGCGGCGCGTGATTTGCCGCGTTACAGCCGGAACTTGGCGCTCAACAGTTCTTGCCGGTGTTTTGACAACCTGCTTAGTGATTGTTTTAAACTGCGCCGGAATTTGAACCAGACACAGGATTTCACCTGTTTGCGCCACAATTGTCTGTGTTGATTCAACAACTTGCTGAGAAACGCCGTTAAACACTGTGAATTGACCAGACGTGGTTGTGTTAATCTGTCCGCCAGAGAAGGCCGTAGAATTGAGTGCCTGAGTACCTGGCTTCCATTCCTGACGGGCAGGGGAGATAAGGACTTGCTCAGAGCGTGTCTCATAGACAGCCGGGATAACCTCGATGTCAACGCGCGCCGGTTCAACAACAACTGTCTCTGTGACAGTGCGGTAAGACGCAGGCATGATTTCGAGGCGTGTTGATGCTTCTTGAATGACAACCGTGTCCGTAACTGTGTCGTATGAAGCTGGTATAACGACCATTTCCTGAGCGCCGTCTTGAGCAACATAAGTTTGGGTTACAGTCTGGAAACGCGCAGGGACAACCGCATATTCAACTGTTTCAGGTTGAACAACAAAAGTCTCTGTCACAGTTTCATACTCAGCAGGGATAACAACCAGTTCAGTTGTTGCTTCCTGCGTGACTACGGTTTCAGTCACATCGCGGTAGCTTGCAGGCAGGGTTAAAAGTTCTGTGGAAGCCTCTTGGACAACAACAGCCTGTTGGTATGTCTCAAACTCAGCCGGGATGACTTCGTATGTTGTTGATTGCGGCTGAACCACAATCGTTTCCGTTACATCGCGGAATGTTGCCGGAATTGTCAAAAGCTCGGTCGTCGCTTCTTTAACGACAACTGTATCTGTGACGGTTTCATACTGAGCTGGAATGGTGACCAGTTCCGTTGATGCTTCTTGAACCACAACTGTTTCAGTAACAGTTTCATACTGTGCGGGTATTGTCACAAGTTCGGTTGAAGCCTCTTGGACAACAACAGCATCCTGATAGGTCTCATATTCCGCAGGAACAGTGACATATTCAACAGATTGCGGCTGAACTACAACGGTTTCTGTCACAGTGCCATAAACGGCAGGGACGGTCATAAGTTCTGTCGATGCCTCACGGACAACAACTGCCTCTTCGACAGTTTCGAATACGGCTGGGATCGTCACGAGGTCCGTTGTGGCCTCTTGAACGACAATCGTGTCAGTAACGGTTCTGTATGTTGCAGGAACAGTCACAAGCTCTGTTGATGCTTCTTGCACCACGATAGCGTCTTGCACTGTTTCATAAACGGCTGGAACTGTTTCGTATGTTACAGATTGCGGCTGGACGACGACGGTTTCCGTCACAGTTTCGAAAACTGGCGGGATTGTCACAAGCTCTGTTGACGCCTCTTGTACAACAACAAGATCTTCAACGGTTTCGTATGCCGCCGGGATTGTCTCAAACGTCACCGTCTGTGGCTGAACTACGATAGTTTCAGTCACAGTTTCGAACTCGGCAGGAATTGTCACAAGCTCGGTTGATGCTTCTTGAATAACAACTGTATCAGTTACGGTTTCGAACGTGGCTGGAACAGTTTCATACGTCACAGATTGCGGCTGTACCACGATAGTTTCGGATACAGTCTCGAATGTCGCCGGAATTGTCACAAGCTCTGTTGACGCTTCTTGAACCACAATCGTGTCCTGAACAGTTTCATACTCAGCAGGAACGCTTACATATTCGACGGTTTGCGGCTGAACCACAATGGTTTCCGTTACGGTTTCAAAGACTGGCGGGATCGTAACCAGGTCTGTTGACGCCTCTTGTACGACGACAGCTTCTTGTACGGTTTCGTAAACGGCTGGAACATTTTCATATGTCACAGTTTGCGGCGTAACAACGATTGTGTCTGTTACAGTTTCAAACTCAGCAGGGATCGTCACCAGCTCTGTTGAGGCTTCCTGTACAATAACAGTATCTGTATAGGTCTCATATTGCGCAGGAATTGTCACATACTCGACAGTCTGCGGCGTAACCACAACGGTGTCTGTGACGGTTTCAAACACCGCAGGAACAGTGACGACTTCGGTTGACGCTTCCTGAACAACAATAGCCTCTTGAATGGTTTCAAAGACAGGCGGGATCACTTCGTATGTGACAGCTTGCGGCTGAACCACAATCGTATCGTTCACTGTTTCGTAAATTGCTGGAACTGTGACGAGTTCTGTTGAGGCTTCCTGAACAACAACAGTTTCCTGAACAGTTTCGAATGTTGCAGGAATGGTCTCGTAAGTCACGGATTGCGGTGTTACTACGATTGTTTCAGTTACGGTTTCAAAGACTGGCGGTACAGTAATCAGGTCTGTAGACGCTTCTTGAACAACAACGGCCTCTTCGACGGTTTCGTAAACGGCAGGCATTGTAACATATTCAACACCAGCTTCTTGCACCACGATTGTGTCAGTGACAGTTTCAAATGTAGCCGGGATTGTCACAAGCTCTGTCGATGCGTCTTGCACGACAATCGTTTCAGATACAGTTTCAAACTCAGGCGGAACTGTTACGTATTCTACGCCGGCTTCCTGAACAACTATTGTGTCAGTGACGGTTTCAAATGTAGCCGGAATTGTCACGAGCTCTGTTGAGGCCTCTTGAACGATAACAGGCTCTTCTATGGTTTCGTAAACAGGCGGAACCACAGCGTATTCAACGGTTTGAGGCTGTACGACGATCATATCTGTCACGGTTTCGAAGACAGGCGGGATTGTGACGAGTTCTGTGGACGCGTCTTGAACAACAATTGTGTTCTGTACGGTTTCAAATTCAGCCGGGATAACCGCATATTCTACAGTTTGCGGCGTCACGACGATTGTGTCTGTTACAGTCTCAAATGTTGCGGGGATCGTCACGAGTTCTGTTGACGCATCTTGTACGACAACAGTCTCGTCAAAGGTTTCATATTGAGCCGGGATAACCGCATATTCTACAGTTTGCGGTGTCACGACGATTGTGTCTGTTACAGTCTCAAAGACTGGCGGGATCGTCACGAGTTCAGTTGTCGCTTCTTGCACAACAACAGTCGCCGTCTCTGTTGCAAATTCAGCAGGAACAGTAACAAGCTCTGTACTTTGCGGCTGCACAACAACTGTTTCAGAAACATTTTCAAAAACAGCCGGGATAGTCACAAGCTCTGTAGACGCGTCTTGAACGACAACAGTGTCTTGTACTGTTTCAAAAACAGCCGGGATAGATTCATAGGTTACTGTTTGAGGTGTAACGACGATGGTTTCAGTGACCGTTTCGAAAACAGGCGGAACGGATACGAGTTCTGTTGTTGCTTCTTGCACAACGACTGTATCAGTGACGGTTTCAAAAACCGGCGGGATCGTGACAAGATCAGTCGTGGCTTCTTGCACAACGATTGTGTCAGTCACAGTTTCATAAGTCGCTGGGACAGTCACAAGTTCCGTTGATGCCGCTTGTACGATCACAGGCTGCTGTACGGTTTCGTATGTCGCAGGAATAGTGACGTAGTCAACAGTCTGCGGCGTCACGACGACGGTTTCAGTGACTGTGTCAAATTCGGCCGGAATGGTGACCAGATTGGTTGTAGCGTCTTGCGTGACGACGGTCTCGGTTACAGTCTCAAACACAGGGGGGGTTGTGACGAGTTCTGTCGAAGCGTCTTGCACAACAATCGTGTCTTGGAAAGTTTCGTATTGAGCCGGAATAGATACATACTCAATAGTTTGAGGCTGAACAATGACAGTTTCAGTACGCGTGCCGTAAATTGGGGGAATAGAAACGAGCTGCGTTGAAGCCTCTTGAACAACGATGGTGTCCGTGACGGTTCTGTAAGTAGCAGGAACTGTCGTTCCGCTTGCACCGGAGCCTAAGCCGCCGGAGCCAATATTGACTGCGTTGCGTGCAAAGATAGATCCGTTAGAGCGAACAATATTTCCGCTACCGTCAACCATTCCAACATAAGAGCCGCTGGTTGTGAAAACGCCGGGGGCACTATCAATACGGTAAGTCGCGGAACCAACAGTAACAGATGACGGCATTCCGCCGCCTGCACCAAAGTTTACAACATTGCTAGCAAACACGCTGCCGTCGCTGGCAATGATGTTGCCATTGGCATCGACAGTGCCGATGAGCGCGCCGGAGCCGCTAAACACACGCGGTGATGTGTTGATCACATATGTCGTGGAGCCAACTGTGACAGTTGAAGGAATTCCAGCGCCGTAGCCTACTGGAACGATTTGGAAGCTTGGTTCTTGAACGACGATCCGTTCAGTCACAGTATCAAATCTTGGCGGGATCAGAACAATACGTTCGCTCGCTTGGCGCGTTACAATTTGCTCGGTTGATGTTTCATATGTTGCGGGGACAATGACCCGTGCAAAACATTCACCCGGAAGCGGATTACCAGGAGGTAAATCCTGAGCGATAGTTGGTGCGGTCAAAACCGCGGCACTTACGGCCAATAATAGAGTACGTTTCATTGTAAAAACCCCCAAACTCTTTCTATAACAATCAGCTGTGTCCTCACAGCCCTGCGAATACTTAACCAATCCGTAATGGTTTGGCTAGGCGTTAGTTCCTTCTTAATCACTTGAGAAGGAAATTCAATCATGATGTGCGGTGAGGCGAAAAGGTTGCCAGTAAGACACGTCAGCGGCGTGTAACATCTCCCTATCTCCTCTCGTATCACCATATGCTTCTTTGATTTTCACAGGATTTGGTGCAAATTCTGCGAAAATACGGCGTGTTTTGCCTGCGCCCCAGACATTCCAGCCCTGAATCTCACCAGTATAGCGCCCTTGGCGCTGTTCGAGTTCTGTTGCAAGAATGTTTTTTATGTTCTGATTCTCTCCCCAAGCGCGCAGGTAGGGCGTAATTGATGCGCTGCATATATATAATGACTCGGGGTCTTTCTTCTTCTTGTCGAGCTCAGCCTGAGCCTGAGGGCGAATCAGTGAAGGAATCACTTCCTTGGCAAAAGCTTCAGCACGGGCGTCAAGATCTACCACGGATACATTTTTGAAAAAGCGGCGTATGACACGGGTTTTTACAGCATTTCTGTCAATAATTCGAAGGATATAGGCTGCAAAAATAGGTGTTAAAATCAATAGGTTAATAGCCCATTTTATAGTTCCTGCATAGTAGCGCAAGAACAGAGCGAATGTGTCTTTTGTTGTAATCGTTCCGTCAAAATCAAAGACCACGATTTCGCGCGGAATGACGGTGGACGAAGAAGACATATATTGACCTAACTGTGCCGTTTTGGGCACCTTTCGCGCTCTAATTAACGCTAAGCAGCCGTTCTTGCAAGGCTGATGCCGCGCTTGATTTGACGCGGGGTTAGCACAAGAGTCTGAACGGAAAATGACTGAAAATAAATTTGCTCAAATCACTCTGCATTCAAACAAAAATGCCCTTTATTTTGGGTGACGCTAACACTGTTTTCAGGCAGAAACTTATGACGGCAAGTCTGCATCCAATTGCGAAGAGGCACATATGATAAATTGGTCTGATATTGATGTCTTAAAGCATCAGAATGAAAATGAGGCGGCTAAGCCTTTAATGAAAATTATTGGTTTGAGCCTTGGCGAGCAGACTGAAGTTGATTCGGCTGCTATCAAAATTGTTCGTGCAGCCCGCAAGGAGACACAACATAAAGGCCTCATGGAGACCTTTTTAGAAGAGTTTGGCTTGTCTAATAAAGAGGGTTTGGCGCTCATGTGCCTAGCTGAGTCTCTATTACGTGTACCCGATGCGCGTACAGCTGACAGACTGATTGCTGAAAAAATTTCGTCGGGAGAGTGGGGCAGTCATAAAGGGCAGTCAGATAGCTGGCTGGTCAATGCGTCGACTTTGGGGCTCATGTTAACCGGCAGAATTGTCGATATTGCCCCTGAAGCCAAACAGGATGTAAGCCAGTTTATGCAGAGCTTAACGCGCAAAGCGGGCGCGCCTGTGATTCGGGCTGCAATGATGCAAGCGATGCGGATTATGGGGGAACAATTTGTTGTTGGCCGTGCAATCGACGAAGCGATTGGGCGATCTGAGAAATTGGGCTTGAAAAAGAGTCCTGGCTTGTGTTCATTTGACATGCTGGGCGAGGGCGCGCGTACACTCTCTGATGCGCGGCGCTATCATAAGGCTTATCTTGATGCGATAAATGCTCTTGGCGCCTCTCGCGGCGGGAAAAATAAAGAATCTGCCCGCCCTGAAGATGTGAACGGTATTTCGGTCAAGCTCTCCGCATTGCATCCACGCTATGATGCTGCACATGAAGACATTGTGATGTCTGAACTTTACCCACCTTTGTTAGAGTTGGCACAAGCTGCGGCGAAAGCTAATATAAACCTTTGTCTTGATGCGGAGGAGGCGGACCGGCTCGTTCTGTCGCTTAAAATTCTGGATAAACTGGCCAATGATCCCAGTCTTGGAGATTGGACAGGGCTGGGACTTGCATTGCAGGCCTATCAAAAACGAAGTCTTGTCGTGATAGAGCGCTTGGTTGACTTGGCGCAGCAAAGTGGCCGCCGGTTAATGGTGCGCCTCGTAAAGGGAGCCTATTGGGATAGCGAAATCAAGCATAGCCAGGTTGAGGGACATGATGATTATCCGGTTTGGACGCGTAAAAGCATAACCGACCTATGCTACCTTGCGTGTGCGCGGCGTCTGCTAGATGCCGGGGATATGATTTTTCCGCAATTTGCTACCCATAACGCGCATACGGTTGCCGCTATTCAGCAAATGGCCGGGCCTAATACCGCGTATGAGTTTCAGCGTCTTCACGGAATGGGTGAGCCGTTATACCGCGCCGCAGAGCGAGAACGCCGAGTGCGGATTTACGCGCCTGTCGGGGCCCATGAAGATTTGCTGCCTTACCTTGTGCGCCGCCTGCTGGAAAATGGCGCTAACACGTCATTTGTTCACAGGTTTCTTGATGATGATGTCACGCCAGAAGACGTTGCGCGCTCGCCATTTACGCAGGATGCTCCAACGCGCCATCCGCGTATTCCTCTACCGATTGATATGTTTGGCCCCGAGCGCGCCAACTCAAAAGGTCTTGATCTGACGCAGGAACATGTTGCGGCACGTCTTGAAGACGCGGCGAGGGCTTACAAACCTATAAAAGCAGGGCCCTTAGTAAACGGCGTTGTGCCGGACGGGAAGGGCGAATCAATTTTTTCTCCGTCAGACGCAGAGCCGATCGGTACGTTCCAAAACGCGACCGCTGATGATGTTGCGGCAGCCTACGATGCTGCATCGCGGGCTTTTAGGTCTTGGAATCAACGAGGCGGCGCGGCGCGGGCCAAAATATTGCGGGCGATGGGCGATGCTCTCGAACATAATCTAGAGCATTTTGTGATTCTGATGGCGCGGGAAGCCGGAAAGACATTTCCAGACTCTATCGCTGAGGTTCGTGAGGCTGTCGATTTTTGCCGATATTATGCCGCGCAGGCCGAAAACAAGTTAAGCGGCCCAGAAACTCTGCCCGGCCCAGCCGGTGAAACCAATACGCTATCTTTATCGGGACGGGGCGTTTTTGTCTGTATTAGTCCTTGGAATTTTCCGCTCGCCATTTTTACGGGCCAAATTGCGGCAGCTCTTGCGGCTGGTAATACAGTGCTCGCGAAACCGGCCGAGCAAACACCGCTCACAGCCTACGAAGCTGTGCGCTTGTTTTTAAAGGCTGGCTTGCCGAAAGATGTTCTCCATTTGCTGCCCGGCGCGGGAGAAACCATAGGCACAGCGCTGACGTCTGACCCGCGAGCCGCCGGGGTTTGCTTTACGGGATCCACACAGGTCGCAAAAATCATCAATCGGACACTGGCCAATAAAGAAGGCCCGATACCTGTTCTCATCGCTGAAACAGGCGGACTTAATGGTATGTTTGTCGATACAACGGCGCTGCGGGAACAGATCATGGATGATGTGATCGCTTCGGCGTTTAATGCGGCCGGTCAGAGGTGCTCTGCTCTTCGTATTCTATTCCTACCGGACGCAACGGCGGGCCATATAATTGACGGGCTTAAGGGCGCGATGGATGCTCTTGTCATTGATGACCCTGCTTTGGTGAAGACGGATGTGGGGCCGGTTATTGACGGCGGCGCGCTACAGGCCCTTCAAGATTATATCGCTAACCTTCCGCAGGGTATGAGCGTTATTAAGCAGTGCGATGTGCCGAGTTCACTGGATGCTGGGTATTATATGCCGCCGACTTTAATCGAGGCAAAAAACCTTGACGGGTTCAATAAAGAGCACTTTGGGCCAATATTGCATGTGGTGCGATACAAGGCCAAAGACTTGGATCGTTTGCTGGCCGAATTTGCGTCGAAAGGCTTTGGGCTGACATTGGGTATTCATAGCCGGTTGGATAGTTTCGCGAAGCGCGTGACATCGGCTGTGCCTGCCGGAAATATCTATATTAACCGCAATATTATCGGCGCTGTCGTTGGAGTTCAGCCCTTTGGCGGCTGCGGATTATCCGGTACAGGGCCAAAAGCAGGCGGGCCGCACTATGTGGCGCGCTTTGCCACCGAAATTACCGTTACAAACAATATAACCGCGCAAGGCGGCGATCCGGCGCTCCTTAATTTGGAGGAATAGTTTCGTCTCTCAGGCGTATTATTTCGGCTCAGTTTTGCTGTGCCAGTGTGTAACGCCGGCGCGTAAAGCCCTGTTTTCTCATAGCTTCTTTTAACAATTAGTGCCGCAGTGTATTAACAGCAACGCTCAAATATGATCGAAGTGTTAATAGAAATTCGGTTTTTAAGGGAAAATTAACCATAATTCACTGCAAATCTGCTTCATTCCGAAACAGACTTTTGTTTGGCCAGTCGTCTGCATCTATTTTCCACAAATACTGCACGTTTGCGGTTAACGGAGATGAACATGCAAAACTTTACATCACGGCATTCAAATGCACCCCGGAATTATGCCCGAAACCAAGATGGGCACTTTTCGACAATATTCGCGATAATGTCGGCTGTTATCGTTAGCGGCATGGCCTGCGCGGTTGATATCGGAAATGTCATGAAGGACCGCTCTCGCTTGCAAGATGTCGCCGATGCGGTTGCGTTGTCTGCCGCGCGTGATGGCCTTCTGACCCAAGGCGAAATGGACGACTTCGCTCAGGCTTACTTAAATCATGCCTACGAAAATTCTAGTAACAATCAAGTCTCTCTCCACTCCATTCGCAAGTCGGGGGATACATATACGGTTAACCTGAACAGCCAGACTAAAACCTCGTTCGCAAAATTCATGGGTAAGACAACGCTTGAAGCCAATGTGAGCTCAACGGCGACATTTGCAAAGCGTAATCTCGACATTTCGCTCGTGCTTGATAATACAGGGTCAATGAAGGGGTCTAAACTCGCAGCGCTCAAAGCGGCGTCAAATGACCTTGTTGATATTTTGTTCGATGATGCCGAATCCGTTAGGCGAACACAGCTTGGCCTCGTGCCCTTTGCGTCTTGGGTTAATGTGGGGACGAACCAAGCCGGGACATCATGGCTAGATACTTCGGGGCGTTCGCCGCAAAACCGTACATATTTCGATGCGCCTGTGAGCCGCTTTCAGCTTTATGCCGGGCTCGGCAAGCAGTGGGACGGCTGTGTTGAAAACCGCCTTCCGCCTTATGACATAGATGATACTGCGCCCGATCCCGCTAAACCTGAAACACTCTATCAACCCGCTTTTCATCCTGATATGGCTGATACGAACTCACGCGGCTATAATTATGTCGCTGATAATCGCGGCGGTAATGAGGTGGACCGGCTTCGGTATACAGCAAAATATGCCGGACCGTTGGCTGGCAATGTGGCCGGGCCAACAAAAAGAGCGGATGACTCGTGTGATAGTAACCGGAAGGTAACCCCGCTAACGAACAATGTTGCGACCATCAAACGCGGTATTCGCAACATGAAGGCTAGCGGCTGGACAAATATTGCTAACGGCGCAGTATGGGGTTTCCGCCTGATCTCTCCCAACGCGCCATTTACGCAAGGGCGATCTTATGATGACCCGAATACCACCAAAGCGATGGTTATTTTAACTGACGGCATGCAGACTATGGGCGGGCATGCCGGAAGCTTTAACTCTGGCTACAGCCCGTTTGGTTTTATGGGAGAACCTACGGTTCAGGGGAAAACACGCTTGAGCGGCAGTAATGTTAAGCAGGCGCTTGACCGCAAACTGGCTCAAGTCTGCGAAGCGGCTAAGAAAAAAGACATTGTCATTTATACGATTACATTTGAGCTGAATGATAATAGCACCCAAGACATGATGCGAGCCTGCGCAACAGACCCGGGAAAATATTTCAATGCGGCACGCGCAGCAGAGCTTAGCCCTGTGTTTAAAGAAATTGCGGCAAGCCTTGGAGATCTGCGTATTTCAAACTAAATTTAGACTTAGGGCGTATCAGGATAGAAGCGACAAAATGACGGTTATTATTTTGTCGCTTCTTCTTCGCTTTTTTGTGCTATCGGGTTATAAGGAAGCAAATCACTCCTAAGGATGTTTCATGGTACAGCTTTCTTTGCCGAAAAATTCCAAGCTTTCAGTCGGCCAATCCTGGGCTTCGGCGAGTGCGGGTAAGCGCGTGAAAACCTTCAAAATCTATCGCTATGACCCTGAAATGGGCGGTCAGCCGCGTTGGGATACCTATAAAATCGACCTTGATGATTGCGGCCCAATGATTTTGGATGCTCTGTTCAAAATCAAAAACGAGATTGACCCAACATTGTCTTTCAGGCGCTCTTGCCGGGAGGGTGTTTGCGGCTCTTGTGCTATGAATATCGGCGGACGTAACACGCTGGCGTGCACCAAAGGCATTGAGGATGTCGGCGGTTCCGACACAATTACGATTTCGCCGTTGCCGCATTTGCCTGTTGTGCGAGACCTTGTTCCGGATCTATCGAATTTTTATGCCCAATATGCGTCCATTGAGCCGTGGCTTCACACAACCACGTCGGAACCCAAAGAGGAATGGACACAGTCGCCAGAAGACCGTGATAAGCTTGATGGGCTGTATGAGTGTATCCTCTGCGCGTCATGTTCGACGAGTTGCCCTAGCTATTGGTGGAACGGTGACCGCTATCTCGGCCCGGCGGCGCTCTTGCAAGCCTATCGTTGGCTTATAGATAGCCGCGACGAAGCGACAGATGCGCGCTTGGACAAACTCGAAGACCCGTTCAAACTTTACCGCTGTCACACAATTATGAATTGCGCCAATGTGTGTCCCAAGGGGCTCAATCCGGCCAAAGCCATTGCGGAAGTTAAAAAAATGATGGTTGCCCGCGCTTAAAACGGCCTCATAATCCGAATTGTTGCGGGTTTTATTGTTCCGGGGCAGTTTTAGTAGCGACTTCGTTTTTCTGTCACTTTCTCTTTGCGCCCCGCTTTTTTTCCTGATAACCCCCGCTTGCAAAAGTGATGGAGACTCCTATGGAGATTCGAGAAGGCCTGACCTTCGATGACGTGCTTTTGCAGCCCCGCGCGTCCAATATATTGCCCGCAGATGCCAATCTGCAAACGCGTCTTACGCGGAAGATAATGATCAATGTGCCGCTTATCTCTGCGGCGATGGACACTGTGACCGAAGCCGGGCTCGCGATCGTGATGGCTCAAATGGGCGGGATTGGCGTTATCCACCGAAATTTGTCGATTAGCGAACAGGCCGAGGAAGTTCGGAAGGTTAAGCGCTATGAATCCGGCATGGTGGTTAATCCTGTCACGATTCATCCCGAGGCTACTCTCGCAGAGCTGCGGGAACTTGCCAGCCATCACAAAATTTCGGGCATTCCTGTTGTAGAGGCTGATGGCACGCTCGTAGGCATTGTCACCAACCGTGATGTTCGCTTTGCAACGGACCCCACTGAAACGGTCAGCAATCTTATGACCCGTGAAGTTATCACGGTAAAAGAGGGCGCGAGCGAACAAAGCGCCATGGCTCTGTTGCATAAATACCGCATTGAACGCGTTTTGGTCGTTGATGATGATTATCGCTGCGTCGGCCTTATTACGGTTAAAGACATGGATAAGGCGCAAACGCACCCGAATGCGTGTAAAGATAATAAAGGCCGACTGCGTGTTGCGGCGGCGTCCACTGTGGGTGACGCGGGTTACGAACGGGCGACCGCGCTCATCGCTGCGGGAGTCGATGCGGTTGTAATTGATACTGCCCACGGTCATTCGATTAAAGTCATTGAGCAGGTCGCGCGAATAAAGGCGGATTTTCCAGACATCCAAGTCATCGCGGGTAATATCGCGACGAAAAGCGCGGCTCAGGCTCTTATTGATGCCGGGGCAGATGCGCTTAAAGTTGGAATCGGACCCGGGTCCATTTGTACGACGCGTATTGTCGCGGGCGTTGGCGTGCCGCAACTTACGGCGGTTATGGATGCCTGTTCAGCGGCAAAAGCGGCTGGAGTGCCTGTGATTGCTGATGGCGGGATCAAATATTCCGGGGACATGGCCAAAGCCCTCGCAGCGGGCGCGGAGAGCTGTATGGTCGGCTCGCTTTTGGCCGGTACAGAAGAAGCGCCGGGTGAAGTATTCCTATTTCAGGGGCGGTCTTACAAATCTTATCGCGGCATGGGGTCTGTTTCAGCTATGGCGCGAGGCTCCGCGGATCGATATTTCCAAAAAGAAGTCTCTGACAGTATGAAGCTTGTTCCCGAAGGGGTTGAAGGCCGTGTGGGTTATAAGGGCCCGGCTGCGCCAATTTTGCATCAACTTATTGGCGGCGTTCGTGCAGCCATGGGATATACAGGGTCCGAGTCTATACAGGCGCTCCATGAGCGTGCTGAATTTATACGCATTACCAATGCGGGCTTACGCGAGAGCCACGTTCACGATGTCTCAATAGCGCGCGAAGCGCCCAATTATTCGACCCCTGGATAGGAAGCCTTTATGGAAATGTCTGAAATATTTAAACCTATGGCTGTGCAAGCCGGGCTTATGATTGCTGTCACCTATTGGCTGGCATGGGCCCGTATTGGATCTTTGGTTCGCGGTAAAGTCACGCGAAATGAGGTGGCGCGGAATGGCTGGCAAGGCTGGATTAAAAATGCCGGTGATAATTATTCGAACCAGTTTGAGATGCCGCTTTTGTTTTTCGTTGTATGTACGCTGCTATATTTAAGCCAATCTGTAACGCCTTTTGTGGTCCTCTTGGCGTGGGCGTTTGTGGTTTTACGGATTGTCCATGCGCTGGTTCACTTGTCGGTGAATATTATTCTTTTGCGTTTTTTGGTGTTTTTCTCAGGCGGTATTGTTTTGACGATATTGTATATCATTTTAGTCGGCGGGGTGTTCTAAGATGCGTCTCGGCGGACGATTGCAGGCTGCAATAGAGGTGCTCGAAGATGTTCTTGAGCGCCGGACGCCTGTCAATATGGCGCTGCGTGATTGGGGTAAGGCGCACCGATTTGCAGGCTCTAAAGACCGCGCAGCGATTGGGAATTATGTGCATGACGCTTTGCGTTGCAAGTCATCCATTGCGTGGCGTATGGATAGCGAAACGCCGCGTAGCCTTGTTTTAGGCGTGGCGGTTTGGCAGGGTAGCCAAACACCCGCCGCGCTGAATGAAGCTTTTGAGGGCGATAAATTTGCCCCCAAACCCCTATCAGATTCTGAAATGTCAAAACTTGGCGGCGCAATTGCATTGAGCGGTGCACCCGACTGGGTTCAGGCCGATGTGCCGGAGTGGCTTTGGCCGGCTTTTGAGAATAATTTCGGCGAGGATGCTGTAGCAGAAGGTCAGGCGCTAACGCGCCGCCCGCCGCTTGATATGCGTGTCAACACGATAAAAACTAACAATGCAACAGCATTTGAAAGTCTTAAACCGTTCGGCGCAAAGCCTTCGCAATTATCGCCTGTTGGACTTCGTATTGCCCCTGTGAGCGGAGATGATCGGCACCCTAATTTGCAAGCTGAGGCTGTCTATCTGACGGGCGGCATTGAAATTCAGGATGAGGGCTCTCAGATCGTCAGCCTGTTAGTCAATGCCAAGGCAGGGGATAAAGTATTGGACTACTGCGCGGGCGGCGGCGGAAAATCACTCGCATTAGCCGCCGAAATGGCCAACCAAGGCGCTGTACATGCTTTCGATGTCGATAAACGGCGTCTTGCACCGCTTTATGAACGGGCCATGCGGGCTGGGGCGAATATTATTGATATTCGTCAGCCGCCTTTGGATAGCCTCACGGGTTTATACCAAACTATGGATAAGGTGTTGATCGATGCGCCTTGTAGCGGTGTCGGGACATGGCGGCGCAAACCCGATGCCAAGTGGCGATTAACTGAGGATGCCCTTGAACGGCGTCTTAAAGAACAGCGTTTGGTGCTTAACCAAGCTAAAAACTATGTCCGTCCAGGCGGACTTTTATTTTACGTCACATGTTCAATGCTGGCGGAAGAAAATGAGGCGCAAGTTTACCACTTCTTGGAAAATAATTCAGATTTTGAGCTTTTGTCTTCCGGCGAAGTTTGGGAAGAGAAGTTTGGCGATAATGCGCCAAAACCATGGTCCGAGGATGGCCTTACGGTTACGCTCACGCCGGCCTCAACAGACACAGATGGTTTCTTTTTTGCCGTCATGGAAAAACAAACGGGATAAGTCATGCAGATTGATCATGAACATCTTTTGATTATCGATTTTGGTTCGCAAGTCACAAAGCTTATTGCGCGCCGTGTGCGTGAAAGCGGCGTCTATAGTGAGGTGCATCCATATAACCGCGTCGACTCTGAATTCCTAGAAACCTTTAAGCCCAAAGCTATCATTCTCTCCGGCGGGCCGAATAGCGTTACGGGGATCGCGAGTCCGTTGCCTGATATGGCTGTCTATGATTACGGCGTGCCTGTGCTGGGTATATGTTACGGCCAGCAAGCGATGTGCGCGCAGCTTGGTGGCTCTGTTGAGGCGGCTGAGGAGCGCGAATTTGGACGCGCAGACATCAGCGTCATAAAAGACCATGCGCTTTTTGATGGGATGGCCCGAGCGGGCGGCACAGAACGTGTGTGGATGTCTCACGGTGACCGCGTCAATAAGATACCGCAAGGTTTTGATATTATTGCAAAAACCTCTAGCGCCCCGTTTGCAGCGATTGTCAATGATGAGCGGCGCTTTTACGGGGTTCAGTTTCACCCAGAGGTCATCCATACGGTCAATGGCGCAACGATATTGCGTAATTTTACGCATAGCATTGCGGGCTTTGCGGGTGATTGGAGTATGAAAGCTTTTAAGGCGGAGGCTATTGCTGCTGTAAGGCAGCAGGTCGGGAATGAAAAAGTTCTTTGCGGACTGTCCGGCGGTGTTGATAGCTCTGTCGTTGCCGTCCTCCTGCATGAGGCTATCGGTGATCAATTAACGTGCGTGTATGTGGATACTGGCATGATGCGCAAAGGCGAATCCGAGCAGGTTGTTGCTCTGTTTTCAAAGCATTATAAGATCAACCTTATCCATGTTGATGCCAGCGATGAATTCCTCGATCTTTTAGACGGGGTGAGTGACCCGGAACGCAAACGTAAAATTATCGGCGGGACATTTATTGATGTCTTTGAGCGTGAAGCAAAATCGATGGGCGGTGCGAAATTTTTGGCGCAGGGTACGCTTTACCCTGACGTGATCGAAAGCGTTTCCTTCGACGGCGGGCCATCAGTAACCATTAAGTCTCATCATAATGTCGGCGGTTTGCCCGAACGTATGGATATGCAATTGGTTGAGCCGCTCCGTGAGCTTTTCAAAGATGAAGTGAGAGCGCTTGGTGAGGAACTCGGCCTTCACAAAGACTTTGTCGAGCGGCATCCCTTCCCGGGGCCAGGTCTCGCCATACGGTGTCCCGGCGTTATTACGCGTGAGCGCCTTGATATTTTACGGGAAGCTGACGCAATCTATCTCGACCAAATTCGAAAACATGATCTTTACAATGACATTTGGCAGGCTTTTGCGATTATTTTGCCCGTACAAACCGTTGGCGTTATGGGTGATGAACGGACATATGAGAATGTTCTCGCTCTTCGAGCCGTGACTTCTACAGACGGCATGACCGCCGATTACTATCCATATTCTCATGAATTCCTAGGCGAAACGGCTACGCGGATCATCAATGAGGTGAGGGGCGTTAACCGTGTAGTTTATGATGTGACGTCAAAGCCGCCCGGAACCATTGAGTGGGAGTAAGCTAAAATCTCAGCCATTTTCATTCTCATAGTTGATTTTTGGCAACACTGATGTAAAATAGTGACAGTTTGCACGCTGTGCGCCTTTAAAGAGCCTGATGAACCAGGATCCAAATATCACGGAATTCGGGCAAGTGCAGCGACAGTCCCGCTTTTCCCGCACGCCGCGTATAATCCAGTCTGCGCTTTTTAGCATCATGTTTATCGCAGCGATTTCTCTGACGGTATTGGGAACGGTTTATGCCCTTTCCGGTAATCCATTGCGGATGGATCAGGCCTACCAAATTCTCACTTTCAACCTCGCCATTGTCGTCCTGCTGGGATTGTATATGGTTTTCAGGGTATGGAATATTCTATACGCCAAGACTGTGCGTCGGTCTGCACCGCTTCTACATCGGCGCTTTGTTCTGTTTTTTAGTCTGGCCGCGCTTGTTCCAGCCATACTAGTAGGCGCATTTTCAACGTCTTTTATTTCGCGTAACGTCAACAATGTCTTTGGCGAGGACGTGGGAGATATCTTAAATAATTCATATGATTTCCTCAATAATTACGTTGGGGAGGAACTGCGCGGTCTCGGTGTTCAGGTGCTGGACGTTCAACGGTTTTTAGAAGCAAACCGGGCGACATTCGATGATAGGATTTCCTTTACATATTATCTCCAGTTGTTTTCTCGCGGCGTGAATGTTGACGCTATTTATGTCCTGAACCGCGAAGGATTAGTCTTTTCTCGGGTCGAGAGCGCAAAATCCCCGGAGTTCAAAATTCCTGAAAGCTATGTCTTTGATTACATTGACCGTACGGGGCGCTCTGGCGTGCAGACTCAAGACGATATTGACTACCTTATCGGCCTGACAAAGCTCAAAGGTTATGATGAGACCTATTTGATGGTTGGGCAGTATTTGACGTCAAATGTTGGGGTTTTATCGAGCCTAACGGGTATTCAAGATGCTAAAAACTCGCTTGTTCGTCAGCAGGAAGAGCTTGGCGATATGAGAAAGATTTTCTTGCTGACCTTTATTGAAACGGTTCTTTTGATTTTGATCGCTGCCATGTGGCTTGGCGCGATGTTGGCGAACAATATTATTGAACCTTTGGGACGGATCATTCAGGCGGCAGAGCGCGTGCGGGGCGGTGACCTGTCCGCCCGTGTCAGCGTCAAGCGGGATTGGGGCGAAATGTCTGACCTCGGCAGTGCGTTTAACCGTATGACCCGTCAGTTGAGCACGCAGCGTGAAGACCTTGTTCGCGAGCATGATATTTCAGAGCAAAGACGGCAATTTTCAGAAGCCGTTTTGTCCGGCGTCACAGCTGGCGTTATAGGGCTTACGCAGGATGGCCGGATCACGCTTATGAACGCATCGGCGGAACGTCTGACTGGACATAAATCGACACATATTCTGGGTCACCCTCTAGATAGTGTTTTTCCTGAATTTGCTACCGCATTTTCCGCAGCGCGGGAAAATATTACGGGCCAAGCCGATCTTCAGGTTAATCTGGACACATCCAAGGGCATGCGTAATTTTGACTTGCGAGTTTCTGCCTATGAGGGTGTTCGCCAAGATACAGGCTGGGTTATAACATTCGATGATATGACTCGGTTGGTTACGGCGCAGCGCCATTCGGCGTGGCGTGAAGTTGCGCGGCGCATTGCCCACGAAATCAAAAACCCATTGACCCCCATTCAACTCTCCGCCGAGCGTTTAAAGCGCAAATATACAGGTAAAATAACCTCTGAGCCGGATGTTTTTGATAATTGTACAGATACGATCCTTCGGCAGGTCAGTAGCCTTGAGCAAATGGTTGATGAGTTTTCATCGTTTGCGAGAATGCCGGCACCTGTTTTTGCTACGACAGACATTCAAGCACTCATCGATAATGTTCTCTTTGCGCAGGGCGTGGCATTTCCCGACGTTAGATTTGATCTCATTATCGAATATGAGGGCGAGATTTCAGTGGCTTTAGACGAGCGGCTTATGAGCCAAGCGCTCACGAATATTTACAAGAATGCAGCAGAAGCGATTGCTTACCGCGTCGATGAGGCTGGGCTTGATGAGCCGGACGGCCGTATTGTGACTGTTTTATCGCAAATTGGAGACATGCTCGTCATCGGCATATCCGATAATGGTAAGGGCTGGCCGTTTCCAGACAAAGAACGCCTCTTAGAGCCTTACGTGACGACCCGCAATGAGGGTACAGGCCTCGGCCTCGCTATTGTCAGCCGTATAGCGGAGGATCACGCGGGATATTTACGCTTGGGTGACAGGCCTGATGGTTCTCTGGGTGCTTACGTGGAAATCGCTTTGCCTATAAGTGACCCCGCGGGTCTTTTGGATTAAGTCAATGATGAAACACAGAAAGCATTTCGCTTATGAAGTATGATGTCTTAATTGTCGAAGACGAAGATGATATCCGCAGTACAATTGCCGGTATTTTATCTGATGAGGGCTATAATGCCCGTCAAGCGGCAACGAGTGATGCTGCGCTCGAAGCCGTAAAGCAGCGGGCCCCATCGCTCGTCATATTAGATGTGTGGCTGAAGGACAGTTCCATCGACGGTATTGAATTGTTGGACCGGCTCAAAGTTAGCCATCCAACACTGCCGATCATCATCATCAGTGGCCACGGCACTGTGGAAACTGCCGTATCAGCCATTCGCAAAGGCGCTTTTGATTATATTGTAAAACCCTTTAAAGCTGAAAAACTATTAGTCACCGCGACACGGGCGCTCGAAAATGCCCGCTTACGCCGCGAAAATGAAGAACTTAAAGGGCGCGCAACGACTGATGACCGCCTTGTTGGGGCATCCGCAGTTATATCTCAACTCCGCTCCAAAATCGCACGTATCGCGCCGACCAATAGCCGTGTATTGATTACAGGGCCGTCTGGCTCAGGTAAGGAGTTGATCGCGCGGATTTTGCACAATCAGTCTGATCGCGCTAACGGGCCATTTATGGCAGTTAATGCGGCTTCTATGGTGCCGGACAGGGTTGAAGAAGAACTTTTTGGCGTGGTGAGTGACGATGGCCAGAGTATGAAGTCGGGTCTTTTAGAGAAAGCGCACAGCGGAACACTGTATCTGGACGAAGTTGCGGATATGCCCCTTGAAACCCAAGGTAAGCTATTGCGTTTGCTCGTTGAACAGCGCTTCCAACGCATCGGAGGCGACGATAATGTACAAGTGGATGTTCGGGTTATAACGTCCACCTCACGAGACATTGAAAAATACGCTGCTCTTGGAAAATTCCGGGAAGATTTATTTCACCGCCTCAATGTTATGCCTCTTATATCACCAGCCCTTACGGAGCGCCGTGAGGATATTCCGGATTTGGTGGAATATTTTATTGACCGACTATCATCTTCTACTGGTTTGCCGTCGCGCAAAATAGGAGCTGATGCAATGGCTGCGCTGCAAGGCCACGACTGGCCTGGAAATGTACGTCAACTTAGAAATAACGTCGAACGGCTTTTGATACTAGCAACAGGCGATCCACTACAACCTATCACGCTCGAAACACTCCCGCCGGAGGTTTCCGTGGTACGCAGCGCCGTGAACCGAAGCGAAAATGAAAAGATGATATCATTGCCACTGCGTGATGCTCGTGAGCATTTTGAACGAGACTATCTACAGGCTCAGATCGAGCGTTTTGGCGGAAATATTTCTCGCACAGCGAATTTTGTGGGAATGGAACGCTCAGCCCTTCACCGCAAACTGAAATCACTCGGGGTAAACGCGGCGAGTAAAGCGCATGAGGACGAATTATGAGAGTCATTATTTGTGGTGCTGGCCGTGTTGGATACGGTATTGCCGCGCGGCTTGCCAGTGAGAACAATACTGTGACTGTCGTTGACCTTTCGGCTGACCTCATTCGGAATATCTCAACGGATTTGGATGTTCGGGGCATCGTTGGTCACGGGGCTTATCCAGAAATACTGAGCCAAGCCGGAGCTGATGCTGCGGATATGTTTATTGCGGTTACATATTCAGATGAAGTTAATATGATAGCCTGTCAAATTGCACATTCTCTGTTCAATGTACCCACGAAAGTCGCGCGCGTGCGTGCTCAGGCCTATCTGGATAATGAATGGAGCGATCTCTATAACCGCGAAAACCTGCCGATTGATATTATAATTTCGCCAGAAGTCGAGATTGGTAAAGCAATTTTACGCCGCCTAAACACGCCGGGGGCGTTTAATGTTGTGCCTTTTTCTGACGGATTAGTTAAAATGATAGGCGTGCGCATCCAAGAGGATTGTCCCATTATCAATATGCCAATAAGGCAAATTCCAGACTTATTTACAAATCTTCATGCTGTGATCGTGGGTGTTAAACGTGATGGGGATATTTATACGCCGGATCCTGACGATCCCCTAACGGTCGGGGATGATGCTTACTTTATTGCAAAATCCGAACACGTTAATCGGCTTCTGGAAATATTAGGTAATCATGATGAACGGGCACGGCATATTGTAATTATTGGCGGCGGGAACATTGGCGCTTATGTCGCCAAAAACCTTGAAGGCATTGCGGGCGTAAGGACACGCATCATTGAGTATAATAAAGCCCGCGCAGAGGAGATTGCCTCCACTCTCAAAAAGACCGTAGTCTTGAGCGGAGATGCTATGAGCGCGGAGATGCAAGAAGAAGCTGGTGTATCATCTGCTGAGGTGGTTTTATGTCTAACGAATGATGATAAAACGAATATTTTAGCGGGTGTGTTAGCGAAGAAGCTGGGCGCAAAACATGCGGTAAGCCTTGTCAATGAAACATCGATGCAAGACCTGAAATCGGATTTGGGTATAGATATGATCATTGATCCGCGGGCAACGACTGTGTCTTCAATTTTACGGCATGTCAGACGAGGGCGTATTTTGGATGTCTTCTCTCTGTCCAGTAGCGGGGCCGAGGTTATGGAAGGTGAGGTCCTTGACACCTCTCCACTTGCAGGAAAAAGCTTTAGCGATTTCGAGCAATACTCAGGAATTGCCATTGGCGCGATAATACAAGGCGAAACTGTGCATTACCCGTCTAAAAATTATGTGATTAAAACGGGCGACCGTATCGTTTTGCTTGCTGAGAAAACCAGCCGCAAGCAAGTAGAAAATATGTTCCGTGTTAGTATGGACTATTTTTAGTCTTTTATTATGGCTCTGACGCGGATCATTCTTTGGCTCGGCAATAGCCTCATTTTAGTTGCTTTGTTGCTCGCGGTAACTGCGGTTGGGGCACTTTTCGTTGGTGAGGTTGGCGAGGCTGCGGTGTTTGGCGTGATGACCGTCATTATGAGTTTAATCGGCGCGATGTTCGTCGCCACGATGCGGGGGACGCCTGCGCGGGAGACGAATACGGATGCGCTGGCATTCCTGCTCTTGTTTTGGATTGCCATACCGATTGTACTGGCTATTCCCTATTGGGTGCTTGGCGCTGTTAGCAGCCCGTACACCGCGTATTTCGAAGCTGTATCAGCCATTACGACTACCGGTGCTAGTTCACTGGACCCAGATAATATATCGCGATCCCTTCATATTTGGCGAAGCAGCTTGCAATGGATTGGAGGCGTAACGGTTGCAACCTTTGCTGTTGTTATACTCGCCGCTCTAAACTTACGAGGAACTGGCGTGCACCGCTCAATGTTGTTTACGCTCAAAAAAGGCGAGTTATTTGAACGCCTTACTGGCATTGGGGGAGTTGTGGCATCAATTTATGCCCTGATTTCATTTCTGTGTTTCTGTAGCCTAATAATATCAGGAACCTCTGTTTTTGATGCGTTTTGCTTAGCGTTGACGGCTGTTTCAACGGGCGGACTTACGCCGCAATCCGGTGTCTTGGCGACATATATCAACCCTTTTGGCGTCATGTCATTGACGCTCGCATGTCTGTTGGGTGGGGCTAATGTTGCTGTTATTTGGGATTTTTTCCGTTTGAGAACGTGGCGAAGTGCGGTTGCGATTACTCAAAACGTCGAGCACCGGGCTATGGGCGCTGTGTTTCTTGTGCTTTTAGTTTTCGGATTTTTCTACGCGGGTATGTCACATGGGTTCACAGTTTTTGTGGAAGCTATTTTCTTCGTCACATCTGCAGGGTATGATTATCATGTTATCGGGCTGGACATGGTTCCACCTGTCATCCTCATTTCAGCAGCCTTAATCGGCGGCTCCGCATTATCAACAGCAGGAGGCCTTAAACTGATTCGAATGATATTATTGTTCCGGCATTTAGGGACGGATCTTCGCCGATTGACACATCCATCCCGGATCGTATCTGTACGTTTTCGCGGACAAATTTTGCCGGATAGCGCATTCTTGTCAATCTGGATGTACTTTTTTGGATATACGATCGTATTTGCATTAGGCACTTTGGGGCTTGCAGCCGTGGGGTTGGAATATGACATGGCTGTTGCAACGAGCGCAGCCTCGCTTGCCAATATGGGGCCTCTTCTTGATGCAACCCTGCCGTCTTTCACGTATTCCGACTTTACAATTCCGCAACAACTGATTTCCGCTGCCTTAATGTTGTTAGGGCGTGTCGAAGTTTTGGCCGCTTTTGCGATTATGTCGCCAGGATTGTGGCGTCGTTAGGCGTGTCACAATCTATTCACATATTCTGATACATAATTTCTTGCATAGATATGCGAACCGCCCTTAAGTATGTAAGCCTAGTAAAGCGGGACGTATAATAAAAGGCAAGAAAAAGGATAGTACGAATGTCAGGCGACAGAAAACAAAATTTACAAGACACGTTTTTAAATTCAGTCCGGAAGTCAAAAACGCCCCTCACTATTTTCCTTGTGAACGGCGTAAAGTTATCAGGTATTGTGTCTTGGTTTGATAATTTTTGCGTATTGCTACGCAGGGACGGGCAAGTACAGCTTGTGTATAAGCATGCGATTTCGACGATTATGCCTTCGGGACCCGTGCAAATGTTTGATCCCGAAGATGATGATGCTTAATCGAAAGCCATTATATTGCTAGATCGCCAATCCAAGCCCGATATTGCCATTGCTCTGCATCCGCAACGCGGGCGTTCATCTGATCAAGACGAATATGACTTGGAAGAAGTCGTTGGCCTCACCGAAGCCTTAGGCGTGGATGTGGCTCAGGCGAGTATCATTACTCTGCGTGATATTCATGTCGGTAACTATTTCGGCAGTGGTAAAATTGATGAAATTCGCTCGGCTGTGCTCGCGCACTCAGCGACTATTGTGATCGTAAACGCTGCTTTATCGCCTATTCAGCAGCGAAACCTTGAAAAAACTTGGGATGTTAAGGTTATCGACCGCACAGGACTTATCCTTGAAATATTCGGTATCAGGGCGGCGACTAAAGAAGGGCGCTTACAAGTTGAAATGGCGCGCCTCGCTTATGAGCGTTCTCGATTGGTGAGAACATGGACGCACCTTGAGCGGCAACGGGGCGGGCAGGGCTTTCTGGCTGGACCTGGTGAGACACAAATCGAGTCGGATCGTCGTGTCTTAAATGATAAAATCACCCGGTTGCGGCGCGATTTAGACGATGTAAGGCGTACTCGTGGGCTTCAGCGCCAAAAACGTCAGCGTGCGCCGGAGCGTGTTGTCGCGTTAGTTGGTTACACCAATGCAGGAAAATCCAGCCTTTTTAATATTCTTACAAAGGGAGGCGCTTTAGCAAAAGACATGCTGTTTGCGACGCTGGATACGACTCATCGTATTCTGCCTCTACCCGATGGTAAACCTGCGGTTTTATCGGATACAGTTGGTTTTATTGCTGATTTGCCGACAGATTTGATAACTTCGTTTCGGGCGACCTTAGAAGAAGTCAAAGAAGCTGACCTGTTAGTCCACGTCCGTGATATTTCTGACCCTTTAACTGAGCGCCGTAAGGCGAATGTAATGGATGTACTTGGGCAAATTGAAGCCGGGCCCGAGCACGGGCAAATGATGATCGAGGTTTGGAACAAGGCGGATTTACTTGATGATGAGGCGCAAGGGAGTGTACGTGAGCGCGCAGCCGCAACGCGGGCGAGCGATGTTGATATGGATGCTTACCTCGTCAGTTGCGCAACACATAAAGGCATCTCTGAACTGCAAGCTGGCGTTGAGATAAGTCTTACAAAACAAGATGATAGCATCAGTGTCTTAGTGCCGCCAAAGGCCTTTCATGTCCGGGCGTGGTTGCATGATCACGGACACGTATCTGAAGAAACGCTGAACGATGATGGGAGTTGTGCCATGCACGTACAACTTAGTGAGGCGGACATCGGTAAATTTAAGGCCAAACATTCGGATATGATTGAGAGCGCGCAAGCTGGCTAAATTACAGCTTTTTAGCCGCCTGCCACAGAGTTTCCATTTGGTCCAATGGCATATCTTTTAGCGTCTGCTCAGATTGTGATGCAGATAACTCTATATGGCGGAAACGCCGTACGAATTTACCGTTGGTCCGGCGAAGTGCCGATTCGGGGTCTATGCCAAGTTTGCGGGCTAGATTTGTCACGGCAAATAACATATCGCCCATTTCGTCTTCCATAGCATCGCTGTCTTGCGTGTCTGCCGCTTCGGCCAATTCTTGGGCTTCTTCGGTGATTTTTTCAATAACGCCAGTCAGATCAGGCCAATCGAATCCAACGCGAGCGGCGCGTTTTTGAAGCTTTTCGGCGCGTGTTAAAGCCGGAAGTGATAAAGCGACCCCGTCTAAGACGCTATTATCGCTCGAGAGCGATTTTGCGCCGCGTTCCTCCGCTTTTATATCCTCCCATGCGCGCGTCTGTTGCTCGGCTGTTCGGTTATCACCGCCGCTAAAGACATGAGGATGCCGCCGAACCATTTTACGGGTCAAATCATCGCAAATTGTATCAAAATCAAATATGCCCTTTTCTTGGGCCATTTGTGCGTGGAAAATTACTTGAAACATCAGGTCGCCGAGTTCTTCTCTCAGAGCGTCCATATCTTGCCGCTCTATGGCGTCGCTGACTTCATATGCTTCTTCGATTGTATAAGGGGCAATTGTCGCAAATGATTGCTCAATATCCCATGGGCAGCCTGTATTGGGGTCTCTGAGTTGCGACATAAGTGCTTTAAGGCGGGCTACAGGGGTTGAGCCTAAAAAAGAGATGTCATCAGTCACGGCGGCTGCGCCTGATTGTATAGATTACAAGACCAGCAAGCACAGCAAACGAGAGACCATATGAGGCTAAGATAAAGACGGTATGTTTCCCAAAATCGAGCATCACAGAACCTCTATTTTTGGACGAGCGCCCGGCGTTTCGGTCTTACGTTTACGGCGCAGCTCGAAAATATCTGACCGGATACTTTTCAAAGACAGCCATGCAAACAAAGCCGTGTATGCAATAAACATGACGGCTAACGGCCAAAGCATTTCTGCGGGAAGCCCCGGCGCGCCAATGTTTGAGATTGTGGCTGGCTGATGCAGGCTATTCCACCATTCAACAGAAAACTTTATGATAGGTATATTGATAAAGCCGACCATGGCTAAAATTGCTGCGAGGCGGGCGGCTTGCTTTTTATCATCAACCATTTCCCAAATTGCGAGGTAAGCCATATAGATAAAAAATAGAATGAGAACGGATGTCATCCGCCCATCCCACTGCCACCATGTACCCCAAGTTGGCTTACCCCAAAGGCTGCCTGTTGCTAGCGATAGGAATGTAAAGGCTGCGCCGCAGCGGGCAAAGCTGCGCGCAGCACTATCCGCAAGATTATGACGCCAAACGAAACTGACAAAACTTGCTATAGTGAGTGCTGTGTAAGCCATCATAGCGCCCCAAGCGGCCGGGACGTGTACATACATGATACGCACACTTTCTCCCTGCTGATAGTCTGCTGGGGAGTTAAAGAGTGCGAGCCACAAGCCAGCGATGAAGCTAATGAAAGCTAAAACGCCAAAGATTGGGGAGGCATTTTTTTCGAACCGTAAAAACCGTTCAGGATTGGCCAAATAAGTAATCATATCATTCCAAATTTGCAGTTATTGCAGCAGCCGCAGCGGGAAGCCCAGCAGCGCATCCTATAAAACTCAAGCCTAATATGGCTTGAAATTCCATGCTTGTTAATCCATTGACTGGGTAGGAGTCTACGGCAGCGATGCCAAAAATGATCAACGGAATGATAAAAGGCGTTGTGATGAGAACACTTAAAAACCCGCTACCAGAACGTCCTGCCATAATGGCGCTTGTCATTACGCCGTATGCGATCAGTGCTGGCGCCGCGCACAACAGGGATAGGCAAATACCAGCTATAGTTTCAATCGGCAAATCGAAACCTAAACCCGCTAGAGGCACGGCTAATAGCAAGGGTAAGTAAGCGCACATAAAGTAGGCCGCCGCTTTACTAGAGGTGATAGCTAGCGGACTCGCACCCGAAAGAACAAGTTGTTCCAAAGTGCCGTCCTCGTAATCCGTCTGAAAAAGGCTGTTAAAGCCTAAAAGCTGGCTAAATATAATGGCGAGCCATATGAGTGCGGGGGCTAGTGGCCGTAGCCGGTTAAAGTCTCCGCCTAATGCAATGGCGCATAGAACAAGGAAAAGCGCAAAAAACACAATCCCGAGAAGCCATGACCCGGGCGTACGGATCATAAGAGTAAATTCTCGTCTGATCATTTGCCCCATTACGCGGCCTCTAGTGTCAAACGTATGGCCTTTGCGCCCAATCTTGCGGCTTTGCCGTGAGAGGCTATGATCACCGCGCCGCCTTGGGTGATATGTTCGTCGATAACATCATAAATGAGGGTTTGTCCCGCCGCATCCATTGCGGCTGCGGGTTCATCCATAATCCACAGGGGTTTTCCACTCACAATAAGCCGCGCAATCGCAAGGCGCCTTTTTTGGCCCGCTGAGAGGGCGCGGGTTCTAAGCATTGTTTTGCCGCCTAATCCTACGCGCTCCAAAACCGTGTTTAACGACCCGCTAAATCCAGACAATTCAGACCAAAACGATAATTCTTCTGTCACGCTGAGTGAGGGCTTGAGCGCATTGCTATGCGATTGGTAGGCAATGATGTCAGCCGCGCGACAGATGTTTTCATCACATTGCCAGAAAATGTCTCCGGTTTCTGCTCGCGATAATCCCGCAGCTTGCCGAAGCAGGGTAGTTTTCCCAATTCCGTTACGCCCTTGGATCCACATGACGTCACCAGAGATGAGGCTAAACGTCAAATCCGAATATAGTGTCATGTTACCGCGCTCAGCGCAGACGTTGTCAAACCGTAAAATAATTGACGGAAATAGGGGTTTCATGGCGTGGCTTTAACATAAAATTCTAACTTATCGTAGTTTTATGTTACGCCGCGTCACAGCGCCGCGATTGTGTTTTTGAGTAAGAAGGGTTATGTGCCAGCTATGATACCTAAAAACCGTAATCGCCGGATTTTACTTGTTAGTGCTTTCGCTATTATGTTTGCGACGGGAACATTTTTGCTACTGTCAGTGCTCAATAAGAATACGCAGTTTTTTTATGATCCATCTGAAATCTTAGTGGAAAACTTCGCACCAAAATCAACGGACATTCGTGTTGGCGGACTTGTCTTGTACGGTACAGTGGAAAAAACCGGAGACTTGACTACGCGCTTTAGGCTCGCGGATTTCAGCGAGCGCGAAGATTATGAGCCGTCATTGAATGATTCTATCATAGTCAGCTATACAGGCATACTTCCGGATTTGTTTCGTGAAGGTCAGGGCATCGTTGTGACTGGCGCCTTGATTGGCAGAGATGATCTCATTGCTCGTGAGGTTCTTGCCAAGCATGACGAGAATTATCAGCCTAAGAAATACGACGATAAGTAAAATAAAGCGGCAGGTGACCCAGCCGATGTGGGGCAACCGAATCACCTACCTAATATCCTCCTAAAAAGGCGGATTAGTTGTGTATAGTACAGTCTTATCAAAATGGGAAATCAATTTCCTTGAAATTTCAAGGAAAGTGAACGTAAAACGCGCATAAAATTACGATTTTGTTTGTGTGTATATATTGAGCTGGCTTGTTATCATGCCGAGTACTGGCGACCAAGGCGCTTAAGTAACAGGTATACATTTTAACAATATATGGTTTCAGCTAGTGTTTGCTTTTGGAATAATGGCGTTTTGAGTGTCTGGTTTTAACGAACATCACTGTGAGCAATATACTTATGCTTATAATAGCGATTACAGGCATGACCCACATCAATTGCTCGCCAAGGACGCTTCCAAGGGCATGAAAAATGCTGAAGATTGCGGTAATATACAAAAGCGCTGTAAAGGCTATGTAGAGGCAATATTTTAGATAATTCACCCCAAAAAACCCACATGCAAGATAAATTGGGATACGTGTTAACGGTACAAAACGAGCTGTTATCATGGTTGCGAGCGTATACTGGATCACTTTGCCCTTTAGGGCGGCGATATGTTTCTTTTCAGAAAATGCCTGACCGCCCTTGTTTCGCGCTCCGGCCCAGCCAACCCAATACTTCCAAATGTCACTCAGAAATAACCCGAGCCATATGATTAGAAATACCGGCACTGTTTCCGCCATTTTTGTGACAGATAAAGTCGCCGCTGCAATAACGGCGGCATCTTCCTGGACGAAAGGGCCTAAAAGTACGCCAAGATAGACATGCCACGTCGTAGAATCAGCTATAAATTCCATAGGTGCTAAGGTCTCATGTTCTTAAGAAGCGGGTCAACTGGCCAATAAGAGTAAAATAAGCAACGCTTGACTGGAAATTCGCATGAATTCTTGAACCTTGCGTGTTGCGTCTTGCCAGTGGCCATGACATAAGGCGCTCCAAATTTCACCTGTGCATCAATGACATGTGAGGCGTTTTGCTTTTGCTGGCGCTATCAGTTTAAAATGCACCTGTATAATGGATGTGTATTATGCAAATTGAAGAAATCAAGGCCGAAGGCCTATCGCGCACTTACTCAGTGACAATTCCAAAAGAGGAGTTGGAGGAGAAGCTCGATACTAAAATCAAAGAGATGCAGCCGCAAGTCACGCTGAAGGGCTTTCGTCCGGGTAAAGTT
This sequence comes from uncultured Caulobacterales bacterium, assembly GCA_964352275.1. Lineage (GTDB taxonomy): Bacteria > Pseudomonadota > Alphaproteobacteria > Caulobacterales > Maricaulaceae > JACOMS01. The sequence continues at coordinate 10,480 of CAYGRF010000005.1, read as the reverse complement.
CCTGTCAAACATATCCGCAAAATGTTCGGTCAATCCATCATGAAAGATGTTGTTGAAGACGTACTAAACACGTCAAGTCAGCAAGCCATAAACGATAATAAAATTCGCCCAGCCGGGCAGCCCAAAATTGATATGCGTGCAAACGGTGAAGATGTCACAAAGGGTAAGGCCGATCTTGAATATCAGCTTACCGTAGAGATGATTCCTGATTTTGAGCCTGTTGATCCGGCAGGACTTAAATTTACGCGCCTCACATGTGACGTAGACGATTCTGTGGTCGATGAGCGGCTTGGCGAGTTGGCCAAGGGACAGAAAACCTATAAGAAGAAAGCAAAAACTGCGAAAGCTAAAAACGGTGATGCGGTTCTTATCAATTTTGTGGGCCGTGTTGACGGCGAAGCTTTTGACGGCGGCGCGATGGAAGGCCATCAACTCGTTCTGGGATCCGGCACGTTTATTCCTGGATTTGAAGAACAGCTCGTAGGCGCGAAAGCTGGCGATAAACTTGATCTTACTGTCACATTCCCTGAAGAATATCAGGCGGAAGACTTAGCAGGCAAAGAAGCTATTTTTGAAACTGAGGTTCTTGAAGTCCAAGGCGAAAAAGACGCCGTTTTAGATGACGCGCTTGCAGAAAAATTCGGCATGGAAAGCCTTGATAAGCTCAAAGAGGTGGTCAAAGAGCAACTCGTTAATGAATATAATATGCAGGTTCGTATGAAGCTCAAGCGTTCGATTTTGGACGAGCTTGACAAAGCACATGATTTTGATTTGCCGCCAGCGATGGTCGAAACAGAATTTGAGAATATCTGGCAACAGGTTCAGTCCGAAAAAGAAGCCGGACAACTTGACGAGGATGATGCCAAGAAATCGGATGATGAGCTCTCAGCTGATTACCGTAAAATTGCAGAACGTCGTGTGCGCCTTGGCCTAGTTTTGGCTGAAATGGGGCAAAAAGCAGATGTTCAAATTGCAAATGAGGAACTACAGCAGGCTATGATTGCCGAAGCCCGCCAATATCCGGGTCAAGAGCAGCAAGTTATTGAGTTCTATCAGAAAAATCCTCAAGCTATTGCTCAACTTCGAGCGCCAATCTACGAAGAAAAAGTTGTTGATTTGATTATTGAAAAAGCATCTGTCGAAGACAAAGCTGTCAATAAAGACACGCTTTTTGAAGAAGATGAGATGATCTAGCGCAATTTGCGTGACATTGAGGCTAAATCAACGCAAAATGATCTAGGCGAGTAGATCGTCAGTTTTAAATGTTCAGCCTTGGATAATGTTCGCCACGCGATAATTGTCCAAGGCTTTTATTTTGTCTCTAAAGTGTTTTAGAACGCCCTCTGGTAGGGCGTGGCAACAGCTTTTAGAAATCCGGTGGTTGTTGCATCGAGCTTAAATTTTACAAAATCAGCCCGCTCAAACGCTTTTTTCGCGCCCATTTTGCCCAAGAGGCGACCGGCACCCGATTTGATGATGCGTTCAAATTGCGACGCATTTTCCCAGCTAGGATTCATGCCGAATTTGCGGCGCAATATGCCGTTTGTCATCATGCCGCCATTGATAAATGCGCTTTCGCGTGTTGAAAACTCCATCACCATAGAGACGCAAAATGTGACGTTTTCAACGCGGTGAGGGGAGCGGTGAGGCCAGGAAATCATCTCCCCGCCTGTTAACTCTGCGATTATGGCAGACTCGTCATAATGGGGATCATAAGGTACATCTTCAGCGACTTCGCCCAAGACTATGGCTTCAAAAGACTCATCAGGAAGAAATTCTTGGCTAACCGGATAGACATAAGCGCGTTTATGCCCGCTAATGTGCCAAAGGTGCGTCATCGTAGGGTCACTATGATAGGGCGTTCGCGCCGTTGGTGACGAGATCAATATCCCGCCTCGGCAATTGCGCCTATCTTTGTTTTTTCCGGCCTTGTCTTCCAGTTCTGCGTGGAGCTGTTCCAAAATTTCTTTGTAGGCAGGCTGCCTGTTCATGACTTCACGAACATTGATCCAAATGTCCCCGGCTTGAGCCGCTCGAACGAGTGTTTCGCCGTCACTGCCGCGAAAATCTACAGTGAGTTGCTGGTCTTGATAATCTTGATATTGATGGCCCTTTGGGACGGCGAGAACATCAATCAGATGTTGCGGATGTTGGTCCAGCATCTTGCATAGCGCCTCATCGGTGAACAACCCCGTGTCATTCATCGAATGTTGCACGGACATCACCTGTTTGCCGTAATTCTGGCGGTTTTCATCGCTCCAATTATTGATGAGTTCCATTTTCACCTCTATTTTGCTCTGTATCGTTGTTTTGGCTTCATTATGGCCATTTCCAATAGCGCAATGAAGAAACCCGCCTCAGTAAGAGCGGGTTCTAAGGTCTTAAAATCTAGCTTTGAAGCCTATATTGATAGCGTGAGCTTGTGTTTCGTCGTTTGACACGAGTTGCGGAGCAACAAACGGGATGAAACCTTTATTGTACACATATTCTGCGCCAACTTCGAGGTAAGGCGAAATCGGATATTCGAGAGACAGGGCGTGTTGCTGGTTGTTCTTCCACGTTGTGGGTTGCCCGCCTATTCCAACACCGACAAAATCATCTCCAATATTACCCCATGAGCCTGTCGCGGCGATGGCAAGTGGACGGCCATTGACCATTGGTTTTATACGGGCTTGCGCCACAAGAACCTCAAGGTTTTGGTCAAAGTTGATGTTGTCAATATCGTTGGGTGAGCCCAAAGGATCAATAATATAAGCCGGATCAACAATCCCGTTCACATCCTGCGGTATCGCTGCGCCCCAAGGTTTGAGCGTAGTTGTGTACTCCACCATGGCATCAAAGAATGGGCTATTATACTCGGCAAACCCTGATACAGCGCTATTGCGGTACTCAATAAAGTTTGCTGGCGGCGTTCCGTTTTGAATGCCTTGGAATGTATGGGCCGTAAAGTTATTCCGGTAAATCGTATCATGGAGATAGCCGCCACCAAATGTGAAGGATTTATCATGGTGTTTGCCAAACAGGAATTCCTTTTCAGCGTTAAAGGCGTAGTTACCGATATTGTTTTCTTCGCCGGCATAGGCAACGCGGAGTTGACGTCCGCCGGAGAACGCTGAGCCG
>CAYGRF010000005.1:0-7260 GCA_964352275.1 uncultured Caulobacterales bacterium | reverse complement strand
GCCGCAGCTTGGCTGTACTGAACGCCGCCGGGTGAAGATAATCCTCGAAGCCCAAGACCGGACGTTGTGTTTGTCGCAACATAGGTCGGTGCTGGGTAGAACTGCGCGGGCTGGGTATGCTGAGGGCTGTAATAATGCTCAGGTGTTGGGGCCTGTGCGGGAACGTATTGCCCGTGCGCTTGTGCGTGGCCTGAATGCACCGATTGCTGTAAGCGTTGCGATTGCCATGTTGGCTGGCAATTATAGCAGTCGTCTGGAGCCGCATAGACGTAAGGCGAATCGGATACGGCGTAACCGCCTGCAAAAGACCCGCGTAGATTAAGCTTACTGTGTCCCGCTGCAACGGGTAGGGCCAAAGCCGCAATCCCAGCAGTCGCGAGAAGCGAAAATTTAAATGTATTGGTCATGGTAAAGCCCCCTTAGCTTTATGCGGATCGGACGTTTTCAACGTCCATTCCATGTTCCCGCACTTTACGGTATAGTGTTGAGCGGCCAATTCCGAGGCGGCGCGCAATTTCGGACATGTGTCCGCTGTAATTTTCTATGGCGAATTGGATCAGGTCACGCTCGATGTCTTCCAATGTTCTCAAGTGACCATCAGGGTCGAGAATGTTGACAACAACATCGTTTTCCGCTTTTGCGCTATCATTGACGAGTTTCGTTAATGGGTGCGCAGGTGATGCCGAAATAACAGGGGGAAGCCCCGAAATTTGCGGAAAATCATGGGGATTTAAAGCATTCCCATCACACAATATCATGGCTCGGAAAATAGCATTTTCGAGCTGGCGAACATTGCCCGGCCAGTCAAATGATTTGAGCATCTCAATCGTTGACTGCGACGCCCCAGATACGTTCAAGCGCTCCTGTGCATTAAACCGGCGGATGAAATGCTCCAATAATGGCCCAATATCCTCTGTTCGTTCACGCAAGGATGGGACGCGGATCGGAAAGACATTCAGCCGATAAAACAGATCTTCCCGGAAAGTTCCGACAGACACGGCTTCTGATAGGTCACGGTTTGTCGCCGAGATAATTCGCACGTCGACTTTTACGGGGCGTTTTGAACCAATGGGGTCGACTTCGCCTTCTTGCAATACACGAAGAAGCTTGACTTGCATGTCCAGCGGTAATTCTCCGACTTCGTCGAGGAACAGCGTACCTGTGTTCGCTTCTTGGAATTTACCAAGATGTTTCGCGTTTGCCCCTGTAAATGAGCCTTTTTCATGGCCAAACAATATGCTTTCAACAAGGTTCTCAGGGATCGCGCCGCAATTGACCGTAATGAACGGCTTGTCTGCGCGCTCCGAAGCACCCTGTATGGCGCGCGCGATGACCTCTTTGCCAACGCCGGACTCGCCCGTGATCAAAATTGGTATGTTGGCGCGGGCTCCGCGCTCGCCCATGGCAACAACTGAGCGCATGGCGGGGGCATTGCCAACCAAATCATCAAAGGTTAGTCCGCCAGAACTCGTTTTTTTCAGACGCGTCACTTCTCCGGCGAGCGTATTGATTTCGAGAGCGTTTCTCAAGGAGACGATAATGCGCTCAGGGCTGGCAGGTTTGACAATAAAGTCTCTGGCGCCGCCCTGCATAGCTTCTACAACTGTGTCAATACTGCCGCGTGCCGTCAAAACGATAACCGGGAGTTCCGGGCGTTTTGCGTAAAGATCTGTCAGAACATCCATGCCGCTCGTTCCAGGCATGATTAAATCAAGCAAGACGATGTGAATGCTTTTGCCGTCTTTGCCGTGTATCATGTCGAGCGCGCGGTCGCCGCTATCGGCCATTAACGTGGAAAATCCACTTTTCTCGACAACAACTTGCATAAGCCTACGTTGAGTCGGATCATCATCCACTATTAGGACAGTTTTTCCCATTTCCGTTCCACCATTTTAAAGGCTTTTGCGCCCATTTCGCCGAGTTTTCTCGGTTCCCACTGCTTTGCAATATGGGACATAGGTGTAAAAATGCCCTTAATGGCGCTTGACTTTTAAAAAAATAGCGGAAGCTCGTATGAATCCTTGAGAGTGCTGCGTCTGCATGATAGAAAAATCAAAAAATTTTGACGCTTAAAGAGGTAAACCATGGCGGCTGAACATTCTGATTATAAACATGGCACAATGCCGGTTGAAGCACAGGCCAGCGCCTTTAAAGGCTTTATGGGCATAACCATTTACGGCGGCGCATTTATTGTTGTGGCGGTTTTACTCCCGACATTGATCTTTGGCGCAAATATGGGGTGGATGGCGGCCTTAATAACAACATTGGTTGTGGGCATCGTTATGGGCATGGCATTAAAGCTCAAAGGCGCTTGGTATGCGACGCTGATTGGATTAGCGATTGTGACCGCTATTCTTTGCGCTATATTTTCGTCGCTGACCTAATCCGTCCTTTATAAAGAGGTTATTTTGAAACTTGCTGTTCTTAAGGACGCTGGCGGTGTTGAAGCCCGCGTTTCTGCCACGCCGGATACCGTCAAAGGGTATGTCGGCTCCGGTCATCAGGTTGTGGTTGTCAAAGGGGCAGGGAGCGAGGCAAATTTTTCTGATTCTGACTATAAAGATGCAGGGGCTAGTCTCGCGGCAACAAATGCTGCTGCGGTCAAATCTGCTGATTTGGTTTTATCAGTCACGGGCGGTGATAGTGCTTTAGTCGGCAAAATGAAAAAAAGCGCGGGTATCACCGGCCTTATGAACCCTACCGATAACCCTGAGTATTTGCAGGCATGCGCAGATGCAGGGGTAACGGCTTTCGCATTGGAATATATTCCGCGCATATCGCGTGCGCAGAGCATGGATGTCCTGTCGTCTCAATCTAACCTAGCGGGTTACCGCTCTGTCGTTGAAGCGGGATCTGTATATGGCCGCGCTTTCCCCATGATGATGACAGCAGCGGGCACGATTGCTCCAGCAAAAACCTTTATTATGGGTGTTGGTGTTGCTGGCCTTCAAGCGATTGCTACAGCGCGAAGGCTTGGTGCAGTTACAACCGCGACGGATGTTCGCCCCGCAACCAAAGAGCAGGTCGCATCACTCGGCGCCAAATTTATTGCCGTTGAAAATGAAGAGTTTAAAGCCGCAGAGACAGCCGGCGGCTATGCTAAACAGATGTCCCCGGAATATCAGGCTCTACAAGCCGAGCTCACTGCAAGCCACATCGCGAAACAGGACATTGTCATCACAACAGCTTTGATACCCGGGCGCGCCGCGCCTATTTTGGTGACCAAAGCGATGCTGGATACAATGAAGCCGGGATCGGTGCTTGTTGATTTAGCGGTTGAGCGCGGCGGTAATGTTGAAGGCGCGAAACCGGGCGAAATTGTTACCACGAAAAACGGCGTTAAAATTGTCGGGTATTTGAACTGGCCTTCGCGGATGGCGTCGGATGCGTCCAATATGTTTGCGCGGAACCTCAAAAACTTACTCCCGCTCATGACAGCCGAAGATGGATCCTATGCGCCCGATTGGGATGATGACGTTATAAAAGGTTGCGCGCTGACTCGCGACGGCGAGGTTGTTCACGAACGATTGAAAACTTAGGAGGCCGGAATGTCTATGATGCTGATTATGGCTGGAGCGGGCGGAATTAGCCCAATTGTTTTCCAATTGACCATTTTTGTGCTCGCGATTTTTGTTGGGTATTATGTTGTGTGGTCAGTGACACCGGCTTTACACACGCCGCTTATGGCGGTCACAAACGCGATTTCCTCTGTTATTATTGTCGGGGCACTCATCGCGGTTGCTGCCGGAACACAGGGCGGAGTGAGCGTATCAACATGGACGGGCGCGGCCGCAGTTGGGCTTTGCGCCGTCAATATTTTTGGCGGTTTTCTCGTTACCCAGCGTATGCTCGCCATGTATAAGAAAAAAGCGAAGTAGGGCGTCATGACTTTATCAGCCGATTTTGCTGCAATTCTTTATACTGTTTCCGCAGTACTCTTTGTTCTGGCGCTTCGCGGGCTATCGTCGCCGGAGACTTCGCGGCGGGGCAACACATTTGGTATGATCGGTATTGCAATTGCGATTATAACCACGCTGTTAGTGGCGGGCCTTGGGCAAACAGCCATCGTTCTCATTGGCGGCGGGCTCGCTATTGGCGGCATTATTGGCGCTGTGATTGCTAAGAAAATCCCAATGACGGATATGCCGCAATTGATTGCCGGATTTCATTCTCTTGTTGGCTTGGCGGCTGTGCTTGTGGCTGTTGCAGCGTTTTTCTCGCCCGAAAGTTTCGGTATTGTAGCGGGTGGAAGTATTAAGGCTTTTAGCCTTCTGGAGCTTTCACTCGGCGCAGCCATTGGCGCGATTACTTTCTCAGGCTCGATTATTGCCTTTGCTAAGCTGAACGGCAATATGTCCGGAGCGCCGATTTTGCTCCCGGCTCGGCATTTTATCAATCTTGGCCTTGCTCTGGCGACAGCAGCTCTGATTGGGATGTTGATGAAGTCAGGCGGAAGCGACCCGGAATTATTTTTAATATTGATCGGCATTACTTTCTTGCTGGGTTTCTTGCTGATTATTCCGATCGGCGGCGCAGATATGCCAGTCGTTATTTCAATGCTCAATTCTTATTCTGGCTGGGCCGCTGCCGCGCTTGGGTTCACACTCGGCAATATGGCGCTGATTATCACCGGTGCGCTTGTCGGCTCCTCTGGGGCTATTCTGTCTTATATTATGTGCAAAGCGATGAACCGGGGCTTTCTGTCGGTTATTCTCGGCGGTTTCGGCGCTGTGGATAGTGGAACGTCCGGCGAAGCCCGCGAGCAACGTCCTATTAAACGAGGCTCAGCCGAAGACGCGGCTTTCATCATGAAGAATGCCTCAAAGGTTATTATTGTTCCAGGTTACGGCCTGGCTGTTGCGCAGGCTCAACATGCCATCCGCGAGATGGCCGATAAGCTAAAAGAAGAAGGCGTGGACGTTGTTTACGCCATTCATCCTGTTGCCGGGCGCATGCCGGGCCATATGAACGTGCTGCTCGCTGAAGCTAACGTGCCCTATGATGAAGTGTTTGAACTTGAAGACATCAATAGCGAATTTGCCAATGCAGACGTTGCCTTTGTCATCGGCGCGAATGATGTGACCAACCCAGCCGCGAAAACAGACCCTACCAGCCCGATTGCCGGCATGCCTATTCTCGATGTTGACAAAGCCGGGACAGTTCTGTTCGTAAAACGCTCGCTGTCGCCGGGTTATGCCGGTATCGATAATGATCTGTTTTACGAAGACAAAACCATGATGCTTTTGGCGGACGCCAAGAAAATGGTCGAGGATATTATCAAATCGCTTTAACGGTTGAGCGTAAAGGGTTTTGGAATTGACTGTATGCGCCGCATAGTTCTCATCCTTCTAGCCTCTGCATTTATATTATATGTGATACCGGTTGCGCTTGTTTTTATTTTCCAGCGCAGCTTTATGTATTTTCCCCCGGATATTTACCTGACTCCAACGGATGTCCGTCTTGAAGCCGCAGGGGAAGTGTTTCTTGATACTGACGAAGGCTCTAACCTCACGGCGTGGTGGCTGCCGCCCAAGAATAATGGCGGCAAAGTCATCATGTTTTTTCATGGTAACGGATCTGCGGTTTTTTCCAATCACGACATATATCGCGACCTTCATGCGGCGGGGTACGGCGTCCTAGGCGTTGCTTATCCAGGTTATCCGGGCAGCACAGGAAAACCAAAGCAAAAAACAATTATTAATGCGGGAGAACATCAATATAACTGGCTTATCGGGCAAGGTATAAGACCCGATCAGATCATCTACTTTGGAACATCTCTAGGCAGCGGAATCGCCGCGCAGCTTGCAACGCGGCATGCGCCCAGCCTGCTTATTATAGATGCTCCGTTTAACAGTACGCTTGATATTGGGCGCATGTCTATGCCGGTTTTCCCAGTTGGCTTGCTAATGAGGGATACTTACCGTTCAGACTTAGCGCTCTCCACGCTCAATATTCCGCTTGTATGGACGCACGGCGCAAATGACGATGTCATACCGCTTGAGCAAGGGCAAAAGCTCTATGATAGTTATCAAGGCCCTAAGAGCCATCTCATCATTGAGGACGGTCAGCACACCAATTTGTGGGGTGCTGGGGCTCGTGAGTTTATTATCGCGGCTATTGCAGCCCAGCCATAATCAGGTTGGATGCTTTGCAGGCCTATCTCGCATAAGATAACGCGGGCCTGCGCCTTTCTCGCTTGCAATATCATCTTCATTATATAGCGCGCAGGCTTTCAGGGATAAGCAACCGCAGCCGATACAGGATGCGAGTTTATCTTTAAGCGCTGTGAGAGCGGCGATCCGCGCGTCAATATCCACGCTAAAATTCTGGCTGAGTTGGGTCCAGTCGTCTTTCGTCGGCGTTCGAGCATCTGGAAGATTATTAAGCTGCGCGGCAATGTCTGCCAGCGAGAAACCAAGCTTTTGGGCAATAATAATAAATGAAACCCGCCTGACCTCTGATGCGGCAAAAACGCGTTGTCCGCCGGAGTTGCGGCTGGACGCTACCAAACCCTTTTCCTCATAAAACCGGAGCGCTGAAACGGAAACACCTGTACGCGCGGCAACTTTTCCTATCAGAAAACCTTTTTGCACATTTTGCATAAAACCTCTTGACCTCACCTAAACTTGAGGTCGTAGCGTGCCGACTATCGAAATGCAAATTATTGGAGGTCATCATGACGATAGCAGCACTTGAACATATAAATCTAACAGTGGCCGATGCTGACCAAACAGCGCAGCGCCTATGCCGAATTTTTGGCTGGTCTGTCCGTTGGGCTGGGCAGGGTATTCATGGCTCGCGCTCGGTACATATTGGCGGTGATAAAAGTTATTTGGCGGTGTATAGCCAAACCGCGCCCGGGCCGGGCATTCGGACAAATTATGTGAGCGCCAACCAAATCAATCATATCGGGATTACGGTTGATGATCTCGAAGCAGCAGAGAGACGAATCATTCAAGCCGGATATAAACCCTATTCCCATGCGGATTATGAACCGGGGCGGCGGTTTTATTTCCGTGACGAAGACGGAGTCGAATATGAAGTCATCAGTTACGCGCGGGCCAAGCAAAAAACGTCGAATTTTTGGGCCGTTTTAGGCCAGTTGGCACAGAATGCGGCAATTGTGAAATAGGACGTTTTGTGAGGAGGCGAACTAGCGTTCAATTATACGAAAAAATGAAGATTTTTCAAAATCAGGCTTGCCAGAAAACAGTGACACCGTTATATCGCCCTTCATTGCGCGATGCGGTCCCTTCGTCT
>CAYGRF010000004.1:0-45486 GCA_964352275.1 uncultured Caulobacterales bacterium | reverse complement strand
GATGTCGGCTTTTGCCGCAATAGAAGCCAAAACTGAACGGCTTAAAATCGCCTCAAGTAAGACACTGGCTGAGGTCTGCTATCGGGGAATTTGAGGCATCAAATTAAGCAAATCTGACATCAATATTGCGTCATCAATTGACCATTTTTAGCCAAAATAACGATACGACTTTGACCTATATTCCTCGATTAAATCGCCCATTTAGCCCGCTATAGCGGGGTTTGAAGAAAAATAATCCTCCTTATCCCAAGTGCGCGTATAGTTTCACCATGAAAACCCAAAACGCGACATATCCGGCCACATGCCAAACCATCCTCGGGACCGGGGAGCGGGGCCAGAGCTGCGCCTACCAATCGGTGAGCGTGCTCCCGCTCTACGCTCCGTTTATCTTGCTATTGCGCTGGATGCTCGGCTGGGCGTTTGGGGAGAGCTATATGGACGGCGCGCAGGATGATCTGGGCTATCGGCCGCGTCATCACTGGCGCTATATGCCTCGCCGTCATAACCGCAAAGAACGCCGGAGTATGAATTGCAAAATTGCAACAGCGAATAATCTACGCCCTTTCTATAGCCTGATCGGGCATACCGAGACGAAAGCGCAATTTACCGAAAAAGTCTCCCGCTTGTGTATTATTGGCCGGGCGATCCTGTACGGGTTTCGCTATTGGGCTAAAAAACGCCTGTCCATGACCAAGCTCTCGCCCTTCTTTTTTAGGGGATGGGATGTGCCTATGAGCGCAATTCACGCGGATGGCCATTGGCACGCGCACGCCATTCCAAACTAAGCCCAAGATCGTATCCCCGGGCCGGGCCCGGGGTCTCAGGCAATTGGCACCCAAGCCTCATGAGACCCTGACGTTCGTCAGGGATACCGAACTGGAGTGCCTCCTGTTTTTCACATCTGCTAATCTTTATCGTCCGAAGGCCTAGCCTAGCGGAGCTATTCCGCGTGGGCGATCTGCCTACGTTTCGCTCACAGTGCTAAAATCGCCCTGATCGTTGGACATCATCAAGCGGGCTTTGATGATACTAAAATAGGCCCCTTGAAGGCTCAGGCGCCCCGCGTCTATCGCGGTTTTCACAAAGGGGTATGACCTTAGGCTATCAAGCGATTGCCGGACATTTTCCAGCTCCATTTCGAAACTGATGTCCTGACTGCAATGATTACAGGATAAAACCTTGCCGCGTACGGGGTTCATAATCGACACCCACCGGCCAATATAACCGGCGTCAGGGTCATGACCGAGACCATCAAGGCAGGCCTGCACGCCGCCGCAATTTTCATGTCCCATGACAACTATGACCTGAACCCCTAAAACCGTGACACCATATTCAATCGCAGACGCCGTGCCGTGATAGGAGCTGTTATCATCCACGGGCGGGACGATATTGCCGACATTACGCACGACAAACATTTCGCCGGGATAGGCATTGAAAATATCGCTCGGGTCGGCGCGGCTATCGGCGCAGGCAATGAGCATCACAACCGGGTTTTGCCCTTTGGTGCCCAATTGCTCATAAAGCGCTTTTTGCGCGATATAATCACCGGCCCGAAAAGCCTTATAACCGTCAATCAGACGCTGCTTCCAAGCCGGAGCGGTCATAGCCGCTATTGGGTTTTCGGTGATAGGCGTACGATTTTTTCAGGCAAAGCCACATATATCGCCCCGTCAGGCCCCGTGGTTACATCGCGCACCCGGCCCTCATCCTTGATCAAGGTGGCTTCGGAGACATATTGGTCGCCGTCAACCTCGATTAAGCGAACCGTTTCATAACGCAGCGCCCCCGCCATAAGGCGGCCCTTCCACTGCGGGAACAGATCGCCTGTATAGACATCAAGGCCGCAAACCGCGATGGACGGCGTCCACTGGCTCGCGGGCTGCGCCATGCCGGGTTTCGCTGTATAAGGCGTGAGCTCGGTGCCGCTGTAATTACGGCCATAGGAGATAACAGGCCAGCCATAATTCACGCCCGCCTTAATCGCGTTAAGCTCGTCCCCGCCTTTGGGGCCGTGTTCAGTTTCCCACAGAACACCGGTTTCGGGATGAACAATTAGGCCTTGCGGATTGCGGTTGCCGTAGCTGTAAATCGATGCGTAAGCATCCGCCATTCCGGCAAATGGATTATCATCCGGGATCGTGCCGTCGCGGTTAACCCGGTGGATTTTACCGTGGGGCACGGATAAATCTTGAGCCTCGTCTTTTTTGCCCCTGTCGCCAATGGAAAAATAAAGCTTTCCAGTGCTGTCAAATGTAATCCGGCTGCCATAATGAAACCGGGTTTTCACATAGTCATCAATCTCGGCCTGAAACACGATCTGTTCATCCGTCCACTCACCGCCGGCAATGCGCCCGCGCACGACTTTGGTCATTGCGTATCCAGAGCCCGGCTCTTTGGGATCGGAAAAGGCAAGATAGACCCAGCCATTGTCTGAAAAATCAGGATCAAGCGCCACATCGAGTAGACCGCCCTGACCGGCGCTCAAAACATCCGGCGTGCCGCGGATCGGATCGGGGTTTAAAACGCCGTCTTGAACATGGCGCAGCGTTCCCTTTTTTTCCGTAATCAGCGCGTCATTCACGCCTGTGAATACAAAGCCCCACGGCTCATCAAGGCCCGTGATCCAGTCCTCAATTTGAACTTGATCGGCAACACTGGACACATCATCAATCGGAGGCGTTGTCGTCATAGCCGCTCCGGCGCGCATATAGACGAGTAAATCAGACTGCTCCGCTGCACTTAAACTATCGCCAAATCCGGGCATACCGACCTCTTCGAGACCCGTCGATATGGCGGTCAAGATGGATTGATCATCATCGCCGTAAACCCAAACGTCATCGAAAACAGTGGGCGCGGAGCCGCCGCCCAGCCCGTCACCGTGGCAAGACGCGCATAAAGTCTGATAGGTATTCGCGCCGCGCGCGGCTGCGGCAAGCAATTCACCGCTGCTCATACCATCTTGATTACTGGGACCCGGGCTGCCTCCACTGGCCTGACAGGCGGCCAGAAATAAAAGCGACATCAATACAGGAATCTTTTTCATAAACGCTTCTAAACAAAACAAATAAACTTGTCATCATGCCCATAGCTTTATTTGCTCACGGTAGAATGTTTCATACAGTGCCGGAAATAGATTGCACTTGGAACATCAAACAAATCTCATTGCCCTTATCGGTAAATTTCGGTAGGCCGCCTTATGGCTAAATATGATAATGCATTTATGACGCCCTCTGCCCCGCGCATGGGCAATGCGGTGACCCGCTGGATCGGGCAAACGATCCTTAATCTTATGGGCTGGAAAATCATCGGCAAGCTACCGGATTCGAAAAAAGCGATTATCCTCGGCGCGCCGCATACATCGAACTGGGATTTAATCGTCGCTTTAGCCGCGATGCTGTCCATCGGTTTGAGCTTTTCTTGGATGATGAAGAAAGAGGCGTTTTTCTGGCCGCTCGGCCCGCTTTGGAAGTCCTTGGGTGGCGTCCCCATTGATCGCTCCTCACGCAATGACGTGACCATGCAAATGGTTAATTGGTTTAATGAGAATGATAATGTCTGGCTCGGCCTCACCCCCGAAGGCACACGCAAGAAAGTCAAACGGTTTAAGAAGGGATACCTTCGCATTGCAAAGGCCGCCAATGTTCCCATCTTTGTTATCGGCATAAACGGGGGCACCAAAGAGGTCATTCTGGATAAAATATGGGACTGCACCGGCGCCAACAATGATGAAGACAATGAAGCAATCAAGGCGTATTATGATAATAACTTTATTGGCGTGAACCCTGAAAATGCTTAAGTCTGATCGGGCTTTCATCGAGCAAGAACGCGCATGCCGCTCATAAGCTTAAGCGATCTCAAAGAAACAAGCGGCCCTTTACTGGGCCTCGATCCCGGAACAAAAACGCTCGGACTAGCGATCAGCGACACGACCCGCCTGATTGCGAGCCCGCTTGAAACGATCCGGCGCACAAAATTCACGCCCGACTCACAACGCCTCATCGGCCTATATGGAACCAACCAAGCGAGCGCTTTGATTGTTGGGATGCCGATTAACATGGACGGTTCACACGGGCCACGCGCCCAATCGGTGCGCGATTTTTGCATTAACCTTATGGCCCGGAAAGACCTTCCTATTTTTATGTGGGACGAGCGCTTATCGACCATAGCCGTGACGCGAACCATGCTTGAAGGGGATTTAAGCCGAAAAAAACGGGCGCATAATGTCGATAAATTGGCTGCCGCCTATATATTACAGGGCGTTTTGGATCGGCTTAGGTCATGATGGCCGTTCACATGCAGTTATAAAATACTGTTCCAAACGTAGAGTGCTACGCCGTGGCAATCGTTAACCATATAACAGTCTAAACAACCATTAAAGAAGCCTTTACCTTATCTCATAAGCCTTGCGAAAGCTTTCGCCATTATCACAGACCGTATTAAATGTGGCTAATGCTGGATAACCAGCGCGCCGCTTATCCGTGGGAAAGGATAAGAGTATGGAACGTGTGAAAAAATTAAGACATAAGTTAACGGATCTTCAAACCAATGAAGATGGCTCGATGGCAACGATGTTTTCCGTGTCATTGCTGACAATTTTACTTGCCGTAGGAACGACCTTCGACATTAATCAGGTACAGACATCATCATTTCGGTCTCAACATGTTTCCGACATGGTTGGCTTAATGGCAACCGTTCATGTAAAAAATCACGGCAAACCACCGACGAAAGACTCAGAAGGTTTTGTCAATAATAAAACCTACTCGGCTAAAGCCGAAGGGTTTGACATCGGCCCCGCAACTCAAGGCGGCAATGATGTGACCTTCAAAGTCACATATGACCAAACCAATGCACAAGCCATTGTGACTATGAACGGCACCGTTGAAACCAGTTTCATGGGTATGTTTGGGCAATCCAGCTTGGGCTTTAACCGGAAGACCGTTGTCAAATATGCGCAATCTGATTTGAAGGACCCTGCATCTGTCTTTCTTGTCATGGACAATTCAGGCTCGATGGCGTGGGATGATAAACCCAGAGCAACACGATACGGCTCTCGCCCAGCAGGCGCACAGGCCCGTATTCAAGGCCTTAAGAAGACCGTTGTTGATTTCAACGAATATCTCGGAGAAAGCGTTGGCGGGAGCACAAGTGGTAAAACCACTGAATATCTGCGCATGGGCATGACAGCGTATAATACAAACACGATCAATTCGCGGACAGTCAATCCGAATTGGGGAACCTTGTCCAATAGCAAAATTAACGGAATGGTCGCCGGAGGCGGAACCAACTCCAGCAATTCCATGAACACGGTTTACAACTGGATGAAGGGTGAAGACGCCAAGCATAAAGCCAAAACAGGCAGCAAGCCTCTAAAATATGTCATCTTCATGACTGACGGCGTCAACAATCAAGAATATGTCTGTGAGTGGAAAAACCAATCCGGAACAAACTATTGGCGCAAAGTGAGAAATAACGGCACATACCAGTACAGATCAAGTTGGCGTCAGCCTGGTGGTAGAGGCTGGACCGAAGGCCGCAATGAATGCGGATATGTCAATACAGCGAATATAGAGACGCTCAAAACCTGTACCAAGCTCAAAAATGACGGCGTTGAAGTCTATACAATTGGCTACGCTTTAGAACCCGGGACTTACGCAACCAACCCGCCAAGCAATCAGTGGTCAACAACCCAAAGCGCGAGTAGTACCACAATCGCCTATGATTTCCTTAATAGCTGCGCGTCATCCCCGGATCACTTTGTGAAGGCGGAAAACACTGATGGCCTGAAAGCCGCCTTTGACAAAATCGGCGCGGATATTGTCGCCGATGTGGTTAGAATTGCCTCGTAAAATCTCTCTCTGAGGTCTTTAAAAGCGCGGGATTACCCCCGCGCTTTTTTTATGGGACAAGGCTCGATAATGGAACCAATTGACTCGGTGTGCCGCGCCCCGTAAACGAAGCCAAATCACGGCGAGGATTATATGGCATCCATTCCTGGATACCCGTTTGAAAAGCAGCATTGCCTAACAATCGCTGATTTCCACAGACCTGATATAGAAAATTTACTCTCACTCGGTGAGCACTACCTTGATTTATCCATCCAAAAGTCACCGGCGCGGTCCGTTCTCGCGGGGAAAACGCTGGTTAATCTCTTTTTTGAAAACTCCACTCGGACGGAAAAGTCGTTCGAGATTGCCGGCCGCAGGCTTGGGGCCGATGTTATCAATATGGCGATTGCGCACTCCTCTGTGGGCAAAGGAGAAACCTTGCTGGATACAGCCGCAACCCTCAACGCCATGAACCCTGATTTGCTCGTTGTGCGCCACAGCGCGTCCGGCGCGCCGGCTCTGCTCGCGCAAAAAGTGTCCTGCTCGGTCATCAATGCTGGCGACGGCATGCATGCTCACCCGACGCAGGCTTTGCTCGACGCGCTCACCCTCCGCCGCGCTTTCGGCGGCAATATTGACGGGCTTCGTATCGCCATTTGCGGCGACATCGCCCACTCCCGCGTTGCTCGCTCTAATGTCCAACTCTTAAATATGCTGGGCTGCGAGGTGCGCCTCATCGGCCCGCCAACGCTAATTCCGGCTGATGCTGACCGCTGGGGCGCTGATGTGTTTCATGATATGAAAACCGGGCTTAAGGGCTGTGATGTCATTATGATGCTACGCCTTCAGCTTGAGAGAATGGGCGGGTCATTTGTGCCATCAAAGCGCGAATATTTCCACTTTTACGGACTTGACCGCGCAAAGCTGCTTTACGCTAAACCCGAAGCCAAAGTTATGCACCCCGGCCCGATGAACCGCGGCGTTGAAATCAGCTCCGATGTCGCCGACGACCCTGAAATCAGCCTGATTACGCGGCAGGTCGAAACCGGCGTGGCTATGCGCATGGGGATATTGCATGCCCTCGCCGAGGCCCAAGACAGGCGGGCCGCATCATGAAGGCGCTATCGATTATCAACGCGCGCATCATGGATCCGGCTACGGGTTATGATGAAGTGGGCATCATCACAATCATAGACGGCAAAATCGCCGACATCGGCCCCAAAGCGCGGATCATGGAAGAGCAGATTGACGCTGACGGCCTCATCGCTGTGCCCGGCCTGATTGACATGCGCGTCATCACCGGTGAACCCGGCGCAGAACACCGCGAAACCATACAAACCGCCGCCCGCGCCGCCGCTGCTGGCGGCGTAACGTCTATGGTGGTCATGCCCGATACCAACCCGGTGATTGACGATATGTCGCTTGTTGATTTTGTGCAGCGCCGGGGGGAACAAAGCCCTATCAATGTTTACGCTGCTGGCGCTCTGACCAAGGGGCTGGACGGGAAAACCCTCACTGAAATCGGCCTCATGAGCCAAGCGGGCGCGGTTATGTTTTCGGGCGGCCGTGAAGCCATCTCCGATAGCCGCACTATGCGCAGGTTATTGTCCTATGCCGCCACATTTAATGCGCTCATAGCCAACCGCGCCAAAGACCCGTCTCTATCCGAAGGTGCATGCGCCCATGAAAGCGATTTTTCATCCCGCTTAGGGCTTGCTGGAGTCCCAGCCGCCGCAGAGACCATTATAATCGAGCGCGATGTTGCGCTCGCAGAGCTGACCGGAGGGCGGCTCTTGATTGATATGATTTCTTCTGCCGAGGCCGTCGAAGTTGTCCGCCGCGCGAAATCCCGGGATCTTGATATTGCCTGCTCGGTCAGCATCAATCATCTGGCTATGAACGAAATCGACATTGGCGATTACCGCACGTTTGCCAAGCTTGATCCCCCGCTACGCAGCGAAAATGACCGCTTAGCGCTGCTTGGCGGGATAAATGACGGCACAATCGATGTCATTGTCTCCAATCATGACCCGCGCCCGGCGGGTGATAAGCGCCTCCCCTTTGCGGAAGCCTCCCCTGGAGCAGTGGGGCTTGAAATTTTGCTGTCTGCGGGGCTTTCACAAGTCGCGGATGAACGGCTGGGTTTGATGGCTTTTTTGGCTGCGGTAACGGTCAATCCGGCGGATTTATTAGGCCTGCCGTCCGGGCGCATAGCCGTCGGCGCGCCAGCCGATATTACGCTGATTGATCCGCGCAGGCCGTGGGTCTGCCATAATGAAAACCTAATATCCGGGTCTAAAAACACGCCCTTTGATGGACGGCGTCTCACGGGGCGCGCTGTTATGACCTTATGCGGCGGCGATGTCGTGTTTGAATTGGTTTAAACATTTTCGTGAAAATAACATCTGCGGGCTTGTGACTCGCGCCCTCTTAACATATGCAACAAAGCGCATATAAAACTCGA
Organism: uncultured Caulobacterales bacterium; assembly: GCA_964352275.1. Lineage (GTDB taxonomy): Bacteria > Pseudomonadota > Alphaproteobacteria > Caulobacterales > Maricaulaceae > JACOMS01. The sequence continues at coordinate 37,197 of CAYGRF010000004.1, read as the reverse complement.
TCATAGGAGATCATCATGAGAGACGCCGTTATTGTATCTACAGCTCGTACGCCCATTGGCAGGGCTTATCGCGGTGCGTTTAACGCCACTGGCTCACCCACACTCGCAGGGCATTGTATCGACGCGGCTGTTGCGCGCGCCGGAATTGACGGGGCGGAAGTTGATGATGTTGTGATGGGCTGCGCAATGCAGCAGGGCATTCAAGTTACAGTTGGGCGCAATGCCGTTCTTGCCTCCAAGCTCCCCGTCACCGTGCCCGCCATGAGTATTGACCGTCAATGTTCATCCGGCATGATCGCTATTGGCATGGCTGCTAAACAAATCATCTCGGACGGCCATACGGTTGCTATTGGCGGCGGTGTTGAAAGCATATCAATGGTTCAAACGCCGCAAATGCGCATTGAAGCCGATAAAACCGTGGTTGCTAATCACCCTAATGCCTATATCCAGATGATCGACACAGCCGAAATCGTCGCCAAACGCTACGGCGTTTCCCGCGACGCGCAGGACGAGTACGCCTTACAAAGCCAGCAGCGCACACATGCCGCTCAGCAAGCAGGCGCTTTTGACGCCGAGATCGTTCCCCTCGCCTCAACCATGATGGTCAAGGACAAAGTGAGCGGCGACATTTCCAAACATGACGTGACCCTTGACAAAGACGAAGGCAACCGCCCCGGAACCACACTGGAAGGCCTAAACGGTCTTAAGCCAGTACGCGGCCCTGAAGCGTTCATCACAGCCGGTAATGCCTCACAGCTCTCAGACGGTGCGTCCGTATCTGTCCTGATGGAAGGCAAAGAAGCCGAGCGCCGGGGCCTCGAACCTCTCGGCATTTACCGGGGAATGGCTGTGGCCGGACTTGAGCCGGAGGAAATGGGCATCGGACCGATTTATGCGGTGCCGAAATTGCTCAAAGCCAACGGCCTGACCATGGACGATATTGACCTCTGGGAACTCAATGAAGCTTTTGCTGTTCAGGTGATCTATTGCCGCGACACTCTGGGCATTCCCAATGAGAACCTCAACGTCAATGGCGGCGCAATTTCTATCGGTCACCCATACGGTATGAGCGGCGCGCGCATGGTTGCGCACGCCTTGATTGAAGGCAAAAAGCGCGGCGCGAAATATGTCGTCTCAACCATGTGTATCGGCGGCGGCATGGGCGCAGCCGGGCTCTTCGAAGTTGCTTAAGTAGAGGAAGAACAATGAGTACAGTAGAATTTAAAGACCGAGTTGCGATTGTCACCGGTGCTGGCGGCGGTTTGGGCCGCAGCCACGCGCTTGAGCTTGCCCGGCGCGGCGTCAAAGTCGTCGTCAATGATCTTGGCGGCGCTGTGGACGGCTCCGGCGGATCGCAAACCATGGCGGAACAAGTCGTGGCCGAGATCGAAGCCGAGGGCGGCGAGGCTATGGCCAACGGCGCCAATGTCACCAATGAAGCCGAAGTCAAAGAGATGGTCGACGCCGCAATCAAGCGTTGGGGCCATATTGACATTCTCGTTAACAATGCCGGCATCCTGCGCGATAAAAGCTTTGCCAAGATGGAAATGAGTAACTTCAAGACTGTTGTTGATGTTCATTTAATGGGCTCAGCGATTTGCACCAAAGCCGTATGGAACCATATGCGCGAGCGTGAATATGGGCGCATCGTCATGACCACATCATCATCCGGCATGTACGGGAATTTTGGTCAAACCAATTACGGCGCAGCAAAAGCCGGTGTTGTTGGCTTTATGAATACACTCTGCATCGAAGGTGCCAGCAAAGACATTCGCGTCAATTGCCTCTCCCCCACAGCGGGCACACGCATGACCGAAGGCTTAATCCCCGAAGAAGGTTTTAAACTGCTCACCGTTGAAAGCGTAACAGCCGGACTTGTCTATCTCGTCTGTGATGACGCGCCGAACCGGCTGGTCCTCTGCGCGGGCGCGGGCGGATTTGCGGCTACAAAAATATATGAAACCGAAGGTATTTTCCTACCGCCGTCCGAGCAAACCCCTGAAAATGTTGCTAAAAACATCAACGCTATCCGCGACGGCAATGGCCAACAGGAATATACTGTGGGCGGTCAGCAAACTATGAAATTCGTGAACAAAGCGACCTCTTAACACCAATATACTTTCCCATCAAAATCACGCACGCCTCCACCCGGAGGCGTGCGTTTTTTGTGGTTTATCGTAAATATTGCTTAACCCTAATTGGTATTAACATTTTAAGCCTAAACCTTATCAAGGTGTTAAAACGGTTTTGCTATAAACTAGCCATGAGCATAATCAGTGTCCGTTTGGAGGTGGACCTATGATAACATCAGGACAAACATACCCGGCCCCGAGCTTAAAGCCGCTATCCTTTGTGATGCAGGCAAAGCCTAGTGATTTGGCCAAAGCCAATGTGGATATTGCGAAATCAAACGCGGTTTCTGTAGCCCCTAACAGTGCTGAGGATTACACTAAAGCTCTGACAGTCACGAGTCCCTTATACGGGATCAATGATGACGAGTCGGCCCGGTTGATCAAACCTTTGCCGCTCACCGAAGTCGTCACAGGTCAACTTACGGCGTTGTATAATACGTCTAAGCCCGATACAGGGACAACTGAGACCGTTGATAAATCTGTTTAACGCAACTCCTGTAAAACAGGAATTGCGTTAAATCTCGCAATTATCGATAAGACGGACACCTTTGCAATGCGCGGCGATTAGGAGCCGCGCTTTACCATTGATTTGACCACTATTGAAAACCTCTAATGTATCCGCATCTGCGGCGCTGATATAATCAACGCTGTCGAACCCTGCCGCTAATAGAGCGTCTTTTGCCTGCCGGGACGCGAAGCTAACGTCATGGCCCATTTTCATTTGCGCCGCGCAGCTTTTCATAATCACATTGAGTTTACGCGCGATTGCTAACCCGTCTTCATCAAAATAGCGATTGCGCGAGGACATAGCCAGCCCGGCTTCATCGCGGGCTATCGCCGCGCCAATAATTTCTATCGGCATATCAAGATCCGCCACGAGCCGCCTGATTGTGGCCAATTGTTGATAATCTTTTTCGCCAAAAATGGCATAATCAGGCGCGGCGCGATTGAGTAGTTTCGTCACGACAAGCGCAACACCGTCGAAAAATGCGGGCCGGTGGTTGGTCTCAAGGCCTTCGGCAACGCCGCGCACCTTGATCGATGTCGCATGGCGCGAACTATACACGCTGTGCGGATCGGGAATGTAAATCAAGTCACATCCGGCACTTGCCAGCTTATCGACATCGCTCTGCTCGTCGCGGGGATAGCTTTCAAAGTCCTCACCGGGCGCAAACTGAGCCGGGTTAACGAAAATACTGGCAATCGTTTTTTTGGCGTGAATGCCGCCTAAACGCACAAGCGATAAATGCCCGTCATGCAGTGCGCCCATCGTCGGGATAAAGGCCATGGTCTGCCCAAGGCCGCGCCATTCCCAGACTTGACCGCGCAAGGCGCGCTCTGACCTTATAATCAATGGCTGTTTTTTCATCTCGCAAACATATCTCTATCGACCGCCGGGCGCAATAACCTGGCAGGGGCTTCCGGCATTTTGGAGGATCGCGCAAGCATGCTGAGCCTGCTGCGCTGTCATACCTGTAAACCTAGCCCGGAATAGCGTCTGGCCGCTATGCGTCACCGGCACTACCAAAGCACGCTCATGGCTAAGCCCGTCTCTGGGGGACATGGATAATTGAGCAAGCTGTACCTTCGCGGATGCTTCATCCGTAAATGCTCCGGTCTGTACGCTCCAAGATATATCATGTTGCATGCTTGCAATTTTGATAGTCTGGCCGCCACTAATGACTGTCAAAGGGGCATCATTACGCCCGCGCAGGCGCACGGCTGTCGCGGACGCCTGCGTGACAGGGCGGACCTGAGGCGGTTGTTCTTCGCGTACGATAATCGGCGCGCGCGGCGCCGCTGATCCAATACCGATCACCTTGAAGCTCCGCTCAATAAGATCCTGCATGTGCCGGTCTCTGGAGGTCCCTGACGCGCCGCCCAGCACGACAGCAATGATGCGGCGGTTTTCACGCTCCGCCGATATAATCAGATTATACCCCGAGTCATTGGTAAAACCCGTCTTGAACCCATCTACACCCGGCAACCAATGAAGCAGATTATTGGAATTACGGTATGTTCGTTTTTTCCATGTAAAGTTTTCCTGACCGAAATAATGATAATAACGACGATGGTGATTTAGCATCGCTGCGGCAAGCTTGGCCATGTCACGGGCCGTTGTGGTTTGATCGGGATGGGGCAAGCCGTGCGGCGTCATGAACTGGGTTTGCTGCATGCCGAGTGTTTTTGCCCGCGCCGTCATTTGCGCCGCGAAAGCCTCTTCCGACCCTGCAATACGCTCAGCCAAGACTGACGCCGCATCATTGGCGCTCCGAACCGTGAGCGCTTGAATGGCCTGCTCCACCGTGATGGTCTGACCTTTGCGAAGGCCAAGCCCAACGGGCGGCGTAGCCGCAGCGCGGCGCGAGACCTTAAGCGGCTCGTCCAACGTAATCTGTCCGGAATTGATCGCATCAAACGTCAGGTAAAGCGTCATGACCTTGGTCAGTGACGCCGGAAACCTTTGGCCGTCAATTTGCCGTGCATGAATGATTTCAAGCGTATCAGTATCAACCACGATGGACGCATAGCGCTTGACCGGCTCGGCAAACGCAGAGCCGCACATCAAAACCATGCCGAAGCAAAGTAGCAGATAGCGAAACATAGACATCCTTGTGATTCTTACCGAGGAGTTAACAAAATTCGGGTTACCTAAGTGTTAATCAATACAGTCGATTGACAGCTCTCACGCATAATTGATGCTTCAAAATTGGGATATGTAGGCCCGAGACGGGGTAGGCCGGTATGGTTATCACATTAACCTGACAAATAACGTGAGCAGCCCTTTTCAATCCCGCCGACTATGCTTAGTTTAGCCATATGAATGATACATATTATGTAACGATGGCTGGCGCTGCAACTCCCGGAGGCTCCGATAATGATGACGGCAGCGAGTCGGAACGCGGCGTTGCCACAAAGGTTCGCCCAAAAACCAAGAAGCCGTCTATGTACCGCGTACTATTGATGAATGATGATTACACGCCCATGGAATTTGTCGTGACCGTTCTGATGGGCATATTCCAAAAAAGTCCGGAGGAAGCGACGCGGATTATGTTGAATGTTCACAAAACCGGAATAGGCACTTGCGGCGTATATACATTTGAGATTGCAGAAACAAAAGTCGGGCAAGTGATGGACGCCGCAAAGCGCGACAACCATCCGCTGCAATGTACGCTTGAAAAGGCTTAGACCCATTCCCACATAGGGCGCTTGAAAGGATATAATATGGCTTCATTTTCTCCAGTCCTCGAAGACACGATCCACCGCGCGCTGACCTATGCGAGCGAGCGTAAGCATGAGCTTGCCACCCTCGAACACCTGCTGCTCTCCCTCCTTGATGACAAGGACGCTGCTGCCGTTATTAAGGCATGTGATGTGGACATCCAAACCCTTCGGGCCGACATTACCCAATATCTCGATGATGATCTGGAAAGCCTCATCGTCGAAGATTTCGAAGAAAGCCGCCCCACGGCAGGCTTTCACCGCGTCGTACAGCGCGCCGTTATCCACGTACAATCCTCCGGCCGCGAAGAAGTGACCGGCGCCAACGCGCTTGTGGCCTTGTTCGCTGAGCGCGAATCCCATGCTGTCTACTTCCTGCAAGAGCGCGATATGACACGCTATGATGCTGTCAATTACATCTCGCATGGCATCGCCAAAAATGCAGGCAACTCGGTTACACGTCCCGTGCGGGGCGGCGAAGAAGATACCAGCGATGATGAGGCCAAGCAGCCTAACCCGCTTGAGGATTACTGCGTTGATCTCAACCAAAAAGCCCGCGAAGGAGATATTGATCCGCTCATCGGTCGGGACGAAGAGGTTGAGCGCTGCATCATGGTGCTCTCGCGCCGCCGTAAGAACAATCCGCTTTTGGTCGGAGAACCCGGCGTTGGTAAAACCGCCATCGCAGAAGGCATAGCCCGGCGCATTATCAATAAGAAAGTGCCGGACGTTCTCTGGGACGCGACGATATTCTCACTCGATATGGGCGCGCTTCTGGCGGGAACCAGATACAGAGGTGATTTTGAAGAGCGCCTAAAAGCCGTCATGGAAAAGCTCCAGGAAACTCCCGGGGCGATCCTATTTATTGACGAAATTCATACAATTATTGGCGCGGGCGCAACATCAGGCGGCGCAATGGATGCCTCCAACCTGCTAAAGCCAGCCCTGCAAAGCGGCAAGCTACGCTGTATGGGGTCGACAACCTATAAAGAATATCGTCAGCACTTTGAAAAAGACCGCGCGCTTTCGCGGCGATTCCTTAAAGTCGATGTTTCGGAGCCAACATCCGAAGACGCTGTGAAAATCCTCATGGGCCTTAAATCCTATTTTGAAGAATTTCATAAAGTCAAATATACGGACGAAGCTATTCAAGGCGCTGTGACCCTAGCTGTACGCCATATTACAGACCGCAAATTGCCGGACAAGGCGATTGACGTGATTGATGAGGCGGGCGCAAGGCAGCGGCTTTTGCCGGAAGATCAGCGCAAGAAAACCATCACAATCAAAGAAATTGAAATGGTCATATCAAAAATCGCGCGCATTCCGCCAAAATCCATTTCCCGTGACGATGAGAAAGCTCTGAAAAGTCTCAGCACTGACCTCAAGCGAATGGTATTTGGGCAAGACGACGCGATTGATCAAGTCGCGGCAGCGGTTAAGCTCGCCCGTGCGGGCCTGCGCGAGCCAAACAAGCCGATTGGCGCTTATCTGTTCGCGGGGCCCACAGGCGTCGGCAAAACCGAAGTCGCTAAACAGCTTGCGATGACACAGGGGCTTGAACTGCTCAGGTTTGACATGTCTGAATATATGGAGCGGCATACGGTGTCTCGCCTCATTGGCGCGCCTCCGGGTTATGTCGGCTATGATCAGGGCGGACTGCTCACCGATCAAGTCAACCAAAACCCGCACTCTGTGCTTTTGCTGGACGAGATTGAGAAGGCTCACCCGGACATTTACAACATCCTTCTGCAAGTCATGGATAATGGTACGCTGACGGATACCAATGGCCGCTCGGTCGATTTTCGCAATGTGATTGTCATTATGACCACCAATGCGGGCGCGGCTGATGCTGCCAAGGCAGAGATCGGTTTTGGCCGGGGTCTGAAATCAGGTGCATCCGAAGAGGCGATCAAACGCCGGTTTACGCCGGAGTTTCGTAATCGGCTGGATGCTATCATCAATTTTGCACCGCTCGAGCAAGACGTCATTGCGCGCGTTGTTGATAAGTTCATAATCCAGCTTGAAGCGCAATTATCTGAGCGCAAGATCATGTTTGAATTAACCAAAGGTGCCAATGCATGGCTCGCCGCGAAAGGCTATGATAAGAGCTACGGCGCGCGGCCACTCTCGCGCACGATCCAGGAGCACATTAAAAAGCCGCTCGCGGATGAGATTCTGTTTGGGAAGCTCAAACAGGGTGGCCTTGTGAAAGTCGGCGTCGATAATAAAAACGATAAACTGACCTTTAAGATCCTAAAGCCATCCCAGCTTAAAATCGAAGGACGCAAAGGCGGCAAAGGCCTCCCGGCCCCGAAGCCGACAGAAGACGCGTAAAGCTTTGAGTTAGCGTATTTCCTGTTAAGACATATGCATTGAGTATGACTAAACAGGAAATGCACTAAAGCCAGCTTTCCTATGCCGTATTAACAGGAATTGCACTCAGGTCATATTTTCTACGCGCGCATTGGTGCGGGCGGACATCCTTCGAGTCCCCGGGCTACGCCCGGGGACTCGAAGGATGTCGGCATAAAAGTGAGTGCAAACGCTATTCTAACGACACTTCACATTCAACGCTAAGATTACGTCTCGGCCGCGCCGCGTTTAAGCTTTAACAAAAGCAACAGCGGTGAGGCCACGAAGATAGATGAGTAAGTCCCGACAAATACGCCCCAAATCATAGCAAATGAGAAGCCGCGCAGGCCTTCGCCCCCCAAAATATAGAGCGTAACAAGAGCCAGCAATGTGGTCATCGAGGTCAAAATTGTCCGTGATAACGTGTCATTGATGGACAAGTTCAAAACATCCGGCAATGGCATTTTCTTATATTTGCGCAAGTTTTCACGGATGCGGTCATACACGATCACAGTATCGTTGAGGGAATAACCCACAATCGTCAAAATCGCCGCAATAATCGACAGGTTAAACTCTAATTGCGTCAGAGAGAAAACTCCGATGGTGAGGATAACATCGTGGAATAGCGCCATGACAGCACCGACAGCAAACTGCCATTCAAACCGGAACCAAATATAGACAAGGACCATACTCAGCGCGAGCAAAATGGCGATAATACCTTTCTGCCTAAGCTCGCCGGATACTTTAGAGCCGACAACACCCTGATTACGGATCGTAAACGCCCCGGTAACCTCGCCGAGATTGATTTTGGTCAGGCCCAAAGCCAGTTGCTGCACGTTCGCACTCGACTCGGCTTTCATGGGTACAGAGAGACGGTATGTGTCATATTCGCCCTCGCGGGTGCCGGTCTCTTCAATGATAATATTATCGAGCCCCTGCCCCCGCAGAGCCGCTCTGAAATCATCCGCTTTCACCCAATTGGCAATATTATCAATATCGCGCAATTTTTGCAAAATCGGGCTATCGCCAACACGCACCTCAAAAATGATAGTGCCCTCATCATTCGTGGTTTCGCTGTTAATGACCAGATTATCACCCTCTGCCTCAGCAGCGGCTTTAATTACATCGACTTCGAGTTTTTGCTCCAAGACTGTTTCTTCGGGCTGCAAAGGAATGGTAATGCGGACATATTGGTGATCCACGCCTGATCCGTTAGGCGGATCAATAGTTTGGAGATTGGGCTGCCCAAGCCCCAAAGCGTTAAGACGCGGACGGATTTCGTCAAGCGGCGGCTGCGTGCCCGTATCAACTTCGAGCACTGTACCCCCCGTAAAATCAATGCCGTAATTCAGGCCGCGGGTCGTAAACAGAAAAATCGACCCAATGATCGCTATAATCGATAAAATCGCAGCAAACATACGGAGATTGATGAACGGAACTTTGGGTTCATTCGGGAGAAATTTGACAAGTGAAATATCGCGCATAGCTATCTCCTAAATCGGCAAGCTTTTGGGGCGCGTACCGCGTAGCCATGTTGCGGTCACGAGGCGCGCCACAACAACGGCTGTAAACACAGACATGACAATCCCGATGGCGAGCGTCACGGCAAACCCGCGAATGGGGCCGGAGCCGACGAAATACAGCGTCAACGCCGCAATCAATGTTGTGATGTTAGCATCCAAAATGGGCGCAAGTGAGCGGCGATAGCCGGTCTCAATCGCGTTCACAGGCGGCCTCCCAAGATAGGTCTCCTCCCGTATGCGCTCGAAAATCAGCACGTTCGCATCCACCGCCATACCAATCGTTAGAATAATACCGGCAATACCCGGCAGCGTCAGCGTTGCGCCGAGTAATGAAAGCGCGCCAGCGATGAGCATGATGTTCGCAAACAGGGCAAAGTTAGCAATGGAGCCAAAGCGTAATCCATAAGAGAGCCACATAAATATCGCCACGCCCAGCAATCCAATCATCGACGCCACTTTCCCCGCGTTAATCGCGTCTTGCCCCAGTTCCGCGCCGACTGTGCGTTCTTCTGAGATTACCAATTTGGCAGGCAGTGCGCCCGCATTGAGCAAGAGTGATAATTCCCGCGCGCTTTCATTCGTGAAGCTGCCTTCAATAAACCCGGAGCCGCCCGTAATTGCTCCGTTGATGCGCGGCGCAGTGATAATGACATCATCCAAAACCACAGCAAATTGTTTGCCTATATTCTCAGACGTTAATTTCCCGAAAAGCTTCGCGCATTTGATATTAAAGGTAAAGTTGACAATTGGGTAGCCGCCTTCAGGGTGGAGGCCTTCACTGGAGGATTTCAAGCATCCACCGGTAATTTTTGTATTGCGCTGAACGATTAAGCCGCCGCCGGTTTCTTCGGGGTAAAACACAGTTCCCGGCGGGGTGCGTCCGCTATTGCGCTGCGCGTCCATGGCTGCTTGGGAAAACGAGCTTTGATCCACCATGTGAAATTTCAGGTTCGCCGTTTTATTGATCCGGCTTTTAATATCCGCAATGTCTTTTGCACCTGGAATTTGGAGTAAAATGCGGTCATTCCCCTCTTTCGCAAGGGTCATTTCCGTGGTGCCCGTGGGGTCGATACGTTTACGCAGGACTTCAATTGACTGAGCAATTGTCCGGTTTTTAATCGCTTCGATATAATCGTCTGTGATTGTCAGCGTAAAGCCGCGGTCGCCGTCTTGGACAACGCGAACAGTTTTTGCGCTGCCGATCGCCGTTGGGTCAATGGCCACCTCAAGCTTACGAAGTTCAGTCATGCCAGCTTCGACATCTTCAAGGCTTCTAAAGCGTCCAACGACGGATGTTTCTTCGTGGCGGACAAATTCCGTACGGATACGGCCCGCTTCGCGAAGCGCGGACAACACGCTGCTGCGCTGATTTTCAAGCTCGCCGTCCATAACGCTGGAGACATCGACTTCGAGCAGCATGTGCGCGCCGCCCTGTAGATCAAGGCCAAGATTAAGCGTGCGCTGAAACGGGGCAGGCAGGTTCTCGCGTGTATCAGCCGGGATGGCGTTTGGCAGCGCAAAGAAAAAACCAACCAAGAGCGCCCCGATAATCAGAAGCGTCTTCCATTTAGAGAAATAAAGCATGGTCAGTCCTGTCTATCGGATTATGGACGGTAATTACGGCGCTTATTTTTTCGCTTTTTTATCCGCGCGGTCATTGGCCGGTTCTGTCCGGTTCAAAACATCGGCAACCATTGAGCGGACAACTTTGACTTTCAGGCCTTCGCCAAGGTCAACCATAAGCCTGTCATCGGTAACTTTTGTGACTTTTCCAACAAGGCCGCCATTGGTCACAATCTCGTCGCCGCGCTGAATTTCAGACAGCATTGCTCGGTGTTTCTTCATGCGCTGGTTTTGCGGACGGATCAGCAAAAAGTAGAAAATCACAAAGATAAGGCCCAGCATGACAAATTGGCCCATAGCCGCGCCGCCTGCGCCGCCGCTCGGAGCGGCCTGCATGATCAAATTAAACATAATATCCCCATAAAATAAGGTCTGGCCGTAAAATACAGCTCGTTGGTCTTCGCGCCTATATAAGCAGCCTAAAAATTTATGCAACGGGCGACCTTGCGAGTTTTCACTTTCTCTGTCAGTCAGGGCCTGTCAAAAACCGCAAAGAAGGCAAAAAATGTGGCTTGGTTTATCTTAGCAATCGTGATTTGGGCTTCGCTGATGTATCTCGTCGGCCCGCTCCTTAAAAAACAATCCGAATCGCCTCTGTTTGAAACGGATATTGCAGCCTACAAAGCCGAAATTGATAGGCTGGATCAGGCCATAGCGATTGAGAGTACGCCCGACTTAGAGACCCAGAAAGTCACTCTGCAAAGGCAGCTTCTGGATTTGACAAAAAAAAGAGGCCGCGCCGCGCCCGCATCCATGAAATGGGTTATCAACCTCCTCTTTGCCGGTTTTATCGCAGGCGGCGCAGGCCTCTATGCCCTGCTTGGCTCGCCCAACATTGAATCCGAGATTGAGATGGCAAACGTGCCTGACATCGCTGCGCCGGAAACAGCCTCAGTCGATGACATGCTTCGCATGCTCAAGCAAAGACTGGACACAGACCGCCAAAGTGACCCGCAAGGCTGGCTGATTTATGCCCGCACATTGATGACAGAAAACCGCTTTGACGAAGCGTTTTCTGCCTATGAACGTCTGCTGTCACTCACGAATAATGATGAACGTGTGGCCAAAGAATTGGCTGGGGCGCGGTCTTTTGCTGAAAACCTCGACGCCCGGCCGCCCGGCCCATCGCAAGATGACATGGATGCCGCCGCACAAATGACGCCAGAGGCCCGCGCCGCCATGATCAATAATATGGTCGAAGGTCTTGCGGAACGCTTAGCAGAATCGCCCGAAGACGCACAAGGTTGGATCCGGCTGCTCAATGCCCGCACTGTCTTGGGACAGAACGAAGCCTTTCAAGCAGACATAGCCACGGTCAAAACCGTCTATGCGAACCAACCCGAGATATTGAAAGAAATATTATCATCAGCCGGAGTCAATGAAACTGAGCCATAGACTTACGGTATTGATATCCGCACTCTGCTAGCGGTTCGTCCATTTCGGTTTTCGCTTTTCGGTAAAGGCGTTGATGCCCACGTCAATGTCTTCGCTCTCGTGCCAGCGGGCAAATTCCGGATAGTGCTTTTGGGCTTTCAAAGCCGTCTCAAGGCTGTCCTCACGAAGCCCTTGCATCACTGTTGCCTTACTGGCTTGTAGCGCCAATGGAGCGCCTTTTAAAATCGTTTGGCACCATTGATCAACGGTTTCCATCAGCGCTTCGGGGGTGCACACCGCATTGACAAAGCCCAGCCTATATCCCTCCTGCGCGCTGACAGGTTGAGAAGTTAAAATCATGCCCATGGCGTTTTTAAGTCCGATTTGGCGCGGCAAACGGTGCAGCCCGCCGCCCAGCGCGACAACGCCCGCCAATGGCTCCGGCAAGCCGAATGACGCCGTCTCGCTCGCGATAATAATATCGCAGGCCAGCGCGATTTCAAACCCGCCGCCGAGCGCGTACCCGTTTACGCAGGCAATCACAGGTTTTTCCAAATCAAACCGTTCAATCAGGCCTGCATAACCGTGCGCGGGATAGTCTTTGCCGATCCCGGCTTTCAAATCACTGCCCGCACAGAACGCTTTCTCACCAGCTCCGGTGATGACGCAGATACGCTGCGCGTCATCAGCAGCAAAATCATTGAAAGCGGCTTCGAGTTCATCGTGCATACTGGGAAGCAGCGCATTATGGGATTGCGGCCGATTGATCGTAATCCACGTCACCGGCCCGCGTTTGTCAGTGCCGATGAAGCTCATGGCCAAGCCCTACGCATAATCCACATATCCTTTGGGCCCCGGCGTATAGAGCGTTTTGAAATTAGGCTGTGCTAATGCGCGGTCCTCTTGAAAAGCGGCGACTAGATCAGGATTCGCGATAAAAGCCCTGCCAAAAGAGACAGCCGCTCCCTGCCCCGCGTCCAGCGCCCGCTGCGCGCGCTCCTGAGTATAACTGTCATTGAGAATAAGAGGCCCGCCGAAATGCGCGTTCGCAAGAGCAATATTATCCACGCCCGCTTTCATGCGAATAACATGAAGATAGGCCAGTTTCATGGGCGATATGGCTGCGAGAAGCGTAGAAAAGGTCTCTTCAGGATTATCATCTAACAGATCGTTAAACGGATTGCCGGGGCAGATACGGATGCCAACACGTCCGGCGCCAACGGCGACTATCATGGCCTCTAAAGTCTCAACGACAAACCGCAGCCGGTTTTCAAGCGAGCCGCCATAAGTGTCCGTGCGCTGGTTCGTTCCCGTCGATAAAAACTGCGCTGGCAGATAGCCGCTTGTGCAATGCAGTTCTACGCCGTCGCACCCTGCCTTGACCGCGTTACGGCTCGCGGATGCATAATCATCAATCGTTTGCGCAATGTCCGCCGCGCTCATGACTTCGGGGCTATCAAAAGGCTGCATCCCGGCGGCGTCCGTGTACATTTCGCCATTAGCCTGAATAGCCGACGGCGCGAGCGTTCGCGCGCCCGCATCTTTATTGTGATGGCTGGCAACCCGCCCGCAATGCATGATCTGCATGACAATTTTCCCGCCGCGGGCGTGAACCGCGTCGGTTACCAATCGCCATCCCGCGATCTGCTCCGCCGTTACGATGCCGGGCGTTCGCACATAGCCTTTCCCGTCAGCGCTTGGATAAACACCCTCGGTAATAATCAGCCCGGCGCTCGCCCGCTGAGCATAATAAAGCGCATTCATGGCGTTTGGCGCATCGCCTATGCCCGCGCGGGAGCGCGTCATAGGCGCCATCACAATGCGGTTTTTACAGGCAATATCGCCAAAGGTTACAGGGTCAAAAAGGCTCGGCATTAGCGCACTCTTATTCTGGGGTCAGGGTGACCGGCCCGCATGGTTTTCAAAAATTCCTCAATAGGCGCAGGCGCTGCGATCTCCGGCATAGAGCCGTCCGGCTCAGTTTTCCAAAATTCGGCCCAGCTTGGAAACAGATCATGATACGCGCCTTCGTAGGGCTCCCGGCCGGGCCAGCGCATTTTATTATCGCCAATAGGCGGTTTATTAAGATCAGCCGCATACCAGTAACAGGGAAGACGCCGCCTGAAACACCAGCGCTTTCCGTTCGGCCCGTCCATACGTTCATAATTATCCCAATAGATCATTTGCATAATAACCCACTCATGCCCGCCGTCCTCGCGCGGTGTCTCATGCTCGTTTTTGGAATATACAATACCGTGCGCGCGATCAGGATTATCAAATTCTATGATGTGATTGCCCACATGATGCGACGTGCCTGTAAATTGAAGCCGCAACGTATCATCAAGCCAGCGCTTGAGCGCCGCCCGGCCCGTAAGCTCACGGCTGACGCGTATGTCCTCGGCAAACAGGTTCACATGGGCATCTAAATCCCGCATATCCAGAGATAGCGAATATTTGCTCACGAGCTGCCGAATTTCGTCGATAGACTCCAGCCTATCAATGCGCGCCTCCAATGATGTCATACTTCACTCCTTCGGGCCGTTATGTCAGATTTTTTACGCATTTTCACGATATTTTTTGACTTATGCACCGAATTGCGTAATTTTACAGCATGATTTTTACGCAATACCACTATGCCCGATAGCGATCCCATCAAGTTTCGCAATGCTTTAGGGCAATTCGCGACCGGCGTGACCATTGTCACGACGATTGATGCCGACGGCAAGCCCGTGGGCGTCACCGCCAGCAGCTTTAATTCTGTGTCTTTGGAGCCGCCGCTTGTCCTCTGGTCACTAGCAAAAACGGCTAAATCCATGCCCGCCTATAAAGACTCCGGAGGTTTTAACGTCCATGTCTTGGCGGCGCACCAAAGCCATCTATCCAACCAATTTGCCCGGCCCAGTGAAGACAAGTTTCAGGGTGTTCGCTGGGAAACCTGTGAAAACGGTTTTCCGCTTCTGCCGGAATATGCCGCGCTGTTTCGCTGCAAAACCCATAATCAATATGAGGGCGGTGACCACATTATCTTTGTTGGCGAAGTCGTCGATTATCAGGCCCATGATTTACCGGTTCTGGTTTTTCACGGCGGGCGCTACGCGGACGCCAAACAAAAAACCGTGCCGCAAGCTCCCGCAGAGCCATCGATTGATATGGGACGCGGGCAGTTTACTGATGATTTCCTGCTTTACCTTATCTCCCGCGCGCACTTCCAAAGCTCTTACCCAACACGTAAGGCCTGTCAGGCATTGGGAATGAGCGAGCCTGAATATTTCTGCCTTTCGCTTCTTTCCATGAGCGGCGCTTTATCTGAGGACGAAATCGTCTACCGTTTGGAACATACCGGCCATTCACCTGACGCCGACATTTTCGCGCGGCTGCTCCGCAAAGGATGGATCGAGCCGCAGGACGGCGGCATTCACATTAGCGACACCGGACGGGAAACCTTCATCTCGCTTCTTGCCCACTCGAAAGGCCTCGAAGAACAGCTTCTCAAACATTTCACAGATGAAGAACTCGCGGGCGCGTCAAATTTCTTGAAAAAACTCATTACAATCACGGGATCAGACATCCCCGAACTTTGGTAGGATTATGTCACTTAACGGAAAAACAGCTCTCATCACTGGATCAGGACAAGGCGTTGGCCAAGGCATTGCCCTCGCCCTTGCCGCAAAAGGCGCAAATATTGTCATTACGGGCCGAACGCTCGATAAATGCGAGGCCAGTGCAGACCTCATGCGGGCGCGCGGCGTCAAAGCGCTTGCAGTGCGGTGCGACGTGAAATCCAAGACCGATCTTGAAGACACGCTCGCCGCAACACTTGATGAATTTGGACGGCTCGATGTTTTGATCAACAATGCACAGGAAGTCGCGCGCGGACCGCTTTTATCCATCAGCGATGAGGCGTTTACGGGCAATTGGGAATCCGGCCCTCTAGCAACATTCCGGCTGATGAAAATGGCCTATCCGCACCTGAAAGAAACCCAAGGCCATGTCATAAATCTATTATCGTCTGTGATGAAACGCTGGGACGTGGGCACATACGGGGTTTACGCCGCTGTAAAAGCCGCAACGCAGCAAATTACGCGCGCGGCTGCGAATGAATGGGGCAAGGACGGCATTCGCGTGAACGCAATTATGCCTCACGCAAAGTCACCCGCACTGAAAGGCTGGATGGAAAGTAATCCTGTTGAGGCTCAGCATTTCCAAGCCAGTATTCCATTGGGCCGTGTCGGCGAGTGCGAAGATGATATTGGCGCATTTGTCGCCATGATGTGCATGGATGAAGCCCGGTACCTCTCCGGTCAGACCATTGCGCTCGACGGCGGGCAAGCTTTCATAGGATAATTATGTTTGATCTATCAGGACGCAGAGCCATTGTTACTGGCGCGGGGAAAGGCATGGGTGTTGGCATCGCCAAAGCGCTTGCCAATCGCGGGGCGCATGTCATCGTCAACGATCTCTACGCTGATCGCGCCGACGCCGCGGCCAAAGACATTGGCGCTGGTGCTTTAGGATTTGGCGGCGATATTACGCAATCACAGGTACAAGACCAGTTAGCCAAAGATTTCGGTACTATTGATATTCTGGTGCATAATGCCGGCGTGCCGGAAGGCATGGCAGCCTCTATAGCGCAAGCGGACACGCTGTCGGATGATGATTATGCCCGCCAAATGGATTTAAACCACTATGCTGTGCGTAAACTTAGCCGCCTGATGGTGCCGGGTATGCGCCAACGCGGGTTCGGGCGCGTCCTTGTGATTACATCGGAGTCGCACCGCTTAGGACTATCCATGGGACTCTCCCATTATACCGCCGCCAAAGCCGCCACGCTCGGATATATGCGCGCGCTGGCCGCTGAAGTTGGCCGCGACGGCGTCACAGTCAATGCGCTCTCGCTTGGCACTATGAATAATTTTGAAGGTCATGAACGCGCCGCCGCAACAACGCTCATTGGCCGGGCCGGAAGCCCCGAAGATGTCGGCGCAGCGGCTGTGTATCTGTGCTCAGAGGAAGCCGGATGGATGACCGGACAGACAATCCCGCTGAACGGCGGAGCTTGCACGGCATGAACACTGTTTTAGGACTGGCAGGCCTGCTCGGCTTGATCGGACTTCTTGGCCTTATCGGCCTCAAACATCCCGTTTCCAAAGCCCGCTCTGGCGGCATGCTGCGACTTTTGGGGCTCGCGGGGTTTTTTGGCCTATCCGGTTTCTGGGTCCCGGGCGCAGGCGCAGCGGGCGCGTTTGGCGTCATGGGATTATGGAATCACCAAAACCCGAAATATGCCCGACTTGCGCCGCTAGGGTGGTTCGGCCTCGTCGGCATTGCAGCCCTCGCTTTTCACTGGCTAAAGCCTCTATAGGCTCACTTATGATGCCGCATGATTTTACTCAGTCGTTCGAGACAAAGCTCAACCAATTTCCCTCGGCAGGCTTGATCAACGCGCCAACGCCTTTGCAGCCGCTAAAGCGGCTCACAGCCCATCTGGGCGGACCCAATATTTGGATTAAACGCGATGACGCCACGCATATATCCAGCGGCGGCAATAAAATGCGCAAACTTGACCGCGTGCTACGCACCGCCATAACGCAAGGCTGCGACACGCTAGTTTCAGGCGGCGTCGCCCAATCCAACAGTCAACGCCAAGTCGCGGCCGCTGCTGTTATACTCGGCATGGAATGTCATCTCGCGGTCTATGAAGGCCGGGTTGACGCCCCGTCAGCCGACTATGACATCTCAGGCAATGTAATTTTGAATAAGATGTTCGGCGCGCACCAACACAGCGTGACTTGGGAGGGTGATCGCAATCACGCCATTGAAGCCCTAGCCGAAATATTGAGAGCGAAAGGCAAGAAGCCCTTTGCCGTGCCTTACGGCGTGTCAAATGCCATGGGGGCCTTGTCATATTCCTCCGTTGTTCTGGAAATTGCGCGCCAATGCCAAACTCTGAGTTTTGAGCCAAGCGCGATCATCGCTGCCAGCGGCAGCGGCGGCACGCAATCCGGCCTGGTTGTGGGGGCGCAGCACTGCCTTCCCAAAACCCGCATTATCGGCGTCGACGTCGATGCTGACCCTGAGCGTGTCCGCCGTGATGTCATCCGCTATGCTTCTGCGGCTTGTGATCTCTTAGGCAGCCAATTTGATGATGATCGCGTTGATGTTATGACCGGATATGCCGGAGAGGCTTACGGGACGATTGCGCCCTCAACTATTGATGCTATGAAATTGACGGGACGCCTGGAAGCTATCATTCTTGACCCCGTCTATACGGGGAAAGCCATGGCAGCGCTGATTGGAGAGATACAAACTGGCAAATGGAGCCGAAGCGACCATATCGTTTTTGTTCACACCGGCGGCATGCCAGCAACATTTGCCTATGCCTCTGTGATCAACTGATTTGAAACCGCCACTATAAACGTAAGAGATAGTCTATGGAAAAAGTCATTTACGCGCTCTGGGCTGATGAGGTCGATGATCAGGAGACGTTTTTTCAATCGCTTATCAAAAAAACAGGGCCACGCCTCGCCAAAATCGCGCACGGCGTTCGAGTCAATATTCCCGACGCCGACGTTGCAGGCGGAAACTCGCCGCGCGCTGTCTCAACAAAGCCGCAAATGAACGCGTTCATTCAAATCTGGATGAATAGCGCCAATGATATGCTGCGCGCGCCGTATGATGACATTATTGCCGGTAGCTGCGTACGGTTTGAAGCTTGGCTGGTGAGCGAGTCGGTGCCGCTGCCAAACACTCAGTTCCCGGCTAAAGCGAAGCAAAGAACACATGGATTTTCGCAAATGGTCTGCCTAAAGCGGCCTGATAGATTATCGTGGGAAGAATGGCGGGATATTTGGCAAAACTCCCATACCAAGGTGGCTGTGGACACACAAAGTAATTTTGAATATCGGCAGAACCTTGTGACCCGCCGCCTAACAGGCGATAGCGGCTCATATGACGCCATTATCGAAGAGTGTTTCCCGCAAGCGGCCCTGACCGACCCGCTGACATATTTTGACGCCCCGGGTGATCCTGATAAAATGCAGGCCAACCTCAAAATGATGATGGATAGCGTTGCAAGGTTTATCGACCATAGCCGCATGGACTGTGTCCCGACCAGCCAGTACGAGATTAAGCCGCTGCGCTAGGCCGTGGCATCATATTAGGAATTGCGCCCATCAGCGCGCTTTTAAAACTGATATCGCAAAGCTTTTAGTCACATCGCGATTAGCTTGTCGCGCGGCGAAATCAAGCTCGGCGGCGAGTACGCGCATGGCGTCTATTGACCGGTCTTCATGCTTAATCAGGTACGCAACCACATCAGCGCTCACACTCCGGCCTAAATCCTTAAACAGCTTATCAATGATGGGTACCAATATATCATCATCATGATCATCAAGCTGCGCTATCGGCGTGTTGCATAGGCGCGAGAACAAATCCGGCAGCTTTATATTCCAGTCTTGCGGGGCAAAACGCGAGGCGAGTAAAAGCCCTTCAATTTTACCGTTCAGAGCAAGGTTGAGCACTGTAAACAAGTGTGTTTCTTCGGCGTGGTGCGCATCGTCAAAAAAGATGATTGGAGTTTGCGCACAATCGAGCGCATCCAAACTGTCACGTCCAGACACAATCAGGCCGCCCTGACGGCGCGCCCATGCGGTTCCAAGATGGGTTTTACCGCTGCCTTTTGGTCCGCAAAGGAGCAGCATGGGCGCTGGCCAATCAGGCCACGCTGTCACCGCATTAAACGCGGCGCGGTTCCACAAACCCCGTTCAAACCGAGCGAGCGAATAGTCGGGAGCGGGAGCGAGATCAAAAGGAATTTGGCGAGGCGGTTTTTGCGCCATAACGGGTCTTAAAATCGG
The DNA here is from genome assembly GCA_964352275.1 of uncultured Caulobacterales bacterium. Lineage (GTDB taxonomy): Bacteria > Pseudomonadota > Alphaproteobacteria > Caulobacterales > Maricaulaceae > JACOMS01. The sequence goes on along the minus strand of CAYGRF010000004.1, from coordinate 17,115 downwards.
CCTGACCGGGTCATAACCACGCCCATGGCGGGATCCCGGCGTACCTCAACCCCCTTGAAAGCCAATTCATTGCGAAGGCGCTCAAAATCGCCGCCATAAGTTAGCGTCATGAGCGCGCCGTCTTTTGATAATGCATCAAGACGGGCGTCCTGAATTTGCGCAGATCCATTGATAGCATCTTGCAGGTTTTGCCAATCTCGCAAAGACCGGTAAAGCACTGACACAGTTATACTCTCGGCATTCTCAGCGAGTGATACAGAGGCTTGTTTCCAATCATCTTCGAGTTTTTCAACAACCGCCCATGCCGCTTGGTTATAATCAAGTCCGCTTAAACGTCCCACATTACGTTTTTGGCCGGTATCCAGCGCAACATCCACCAAATCAACGCTCACTCCGCCGGGGCCGGGCGAAGCGCTTGCCACTAAAATCTGCGAAACACCATACCGTTGTCCAATGGCGCGTAAGGCGTCCATATCCGCATTAGTCGCTTGCTGTGCATTGATAATCGCTCCGCCCCGATCCTCCGGACGAATGGTTCGAAGCGGCGTTAAGCTAAAGGCATAAGCCGGATTCTGAAAGGCTAGGCTCCAACCATTCTCGGACCACAGCGATCGGCCCGCAAGCACAGGGAGGACAAGCCGCGCGCGCGACTGCGTCGAAATCATCGTAAGACCGCGGCTTTCGAGCAATTGCTGAACTTGGGATGGGTTAAACGCCACCGTAATATCGCCCAGATACCGATTGGCGGAACGCTTTTCGTTAGAAATTTCCAGAGCGCGGATCATGCGCGCGATTGTCTCCGTATCGAGCGCACCAAGCCCTTTAGAGGCGCGCTCGCTCTTAAGGGTTAAGCGGTTCGTCAGCACCTGCGCCGCCAGCGCTTGCCCCTCTGAAATCGCTTGGGTTTGTGCGGCAATGGCATTGTCGCCTGTGGCATCAACGGGTATGCCCGCGACGGTAAAAGGGTCCGCAGCCATAGACGCAACGGCAAAAACAAATGACGCGATAGACACGCAAACGGCTTGAATGGATTTCATCATAGGCTTGGTGAATATACAGGTTTGCCGTATGAGGAAAGAGGTTTGAACAGATTGGCGGGGATTAAAGCTTGCCAGCCCCGCATTTTTCCGCTTCTACCTCGGTGAAAGCAGCGAATCTGCCCGGAACGAAATTGCCTATACGGAGCCCGTATGCCCGAAACCCCGTCTAATAGCCCGAATAGAGATAGCCTGACATATGCCGATGCCGGCGTCAGTATTGATACTGGCGACGCACTCATTTCCCGTATCAAGCCATTGGCCCGCTCAACGCGGCGTCCCGGCGCTGATGCGGCCCTGGGCGGATTTGGCGGCGCGTTCGATTTGAAAGCGGCCGGTTTTACCGACCCTGTTCTTGTATCCGGCACAGACGGCGTTGGCACCAAGCTCCGCATCGCTATTGATACCGGCATTTTGGATAGTGTCGGTATTGATCTCGTCGCCATGTGCGTCAATGACGTCCTTGCGCAGGGCGCTGAACCGCTGTTTTTCCTCGACTATTTCGCCACAGGACATCTGGATAATGACCGCGCGGAAGCCGTCATTTCCGGCATAGCCGAAGGCTGCCGCCAAGCGGGCTGCGCGCTCATCGGCGGAGAGACCGCCGAAATGCCGGGCATGTATGACGGCGAGGACTTTGACCTTGCCGGGTTTGTCGTCGGCGCAGCCGAACGCACAGCGCTCCTACCGCGCATGGATGATATGCAGAGCGGTGATGTTCTGATCGGTCTCGCGTCCTCCGGTCCTCATTCAAACGGCTATTCCCTCATCCGCAAAATCGTTGAGCGCTCTGGGCTAGGCTGGGATGCACCTGCGCCTTTTGATAAAAGCACTTCACTGGGAGCCGCGCTGCTCACGCCAACCCGTATTTATGTAAAATCTGTGCTTCCGCTTATCCGCAGCGGCGCGGTCAAAGGCCTCGCACACATCACCGGCGGCGGGCTGACCGATAACACACCGCGTATGCTCCCTAAACGCTTGTCGCCAAAATTCGATATGAACGCATGGAAGCGCTCTGATTTATTCATATGGCTCCAAAACACTGGTAAGGTCAAAGAAAGCGAAATGCAGCGCGCCTTTAATTGCGGCATCGGCATGGTCCTCGCCGTTAGCCCGGCAGACGTTGACGCGGTTTTGGGCGCACTCAAAGCCTCCGGCGAAACGGCAACGGTCATTGGTGAACTCGCACAAAGCGCATGATTACCAAACAGCAATACCGAAAAGTCCGAACGGCGATTTTAATCTCCGGGCGCGGCTCCAACATGGAAGCCCTCGTCAAAGCTGCCGAGAGTCCGGATTATCCCGCTCAAATCGTCAGCGTTATATCCAACCGCCCTAACGCGGGGGGGCTTAAGGCCGCGCAAAATATGGGAATTGATACGCTCTGTATTGATCATAAAAACTTTGAGACCCGTGAGGCTTTTGAGACGGCTCTTCATGCCGCACTTTTGGAGTGCAAAGCCGAGCTAGTGTGCTGCGCAGGATTTATGCGGGTTTTAACGCCTTGGCTCACATCACGCTGGTCGGGGCGGATGATCAATATCCACCCGTCTTTGCTGCCGAAATATAAGGGCCTAAACACGCACAGGCGCACGCTGGAGAACGGTGATAAAGTCCATGGATGCACAGTGCATTACGTGACAGAAGACCTCGACGGCGGCTCCATTATTGGCCAGGCTGAAATGCCTATCCAGCCAGGCGATACGGCCCAAAGCCTAGCCGAAAAGCTGATCCCTTTTGAACATAAGCTTTATGTGAAAAGCCTAAAAAACACCGCGCAAAGTTTGCAGTCTTTTCAATGAAAACTTTTTTAGTGTCATGACGCCAAACGTAAATTTTCCGTAGCCTGCACTGCTTTAACACGCGGGAAAATAAACGTAGCGACACGGCCGCCATTGGCATTCTCACTTCTAGCGATGACGATTGCATTGCGCTCCGCAATTAAAGATATGAGTGACTGCCCGAGATCAAGTCCGACTTCGGCAGAACTCTGGCCCTCTTGAGGCTGCATATCCACACCCTTATCCCGCAAAACGGTAACACCCTGAACGTCCGAACCTGTGCTCGCGATCCGCATAGCAACATTATCATTATCGAAGCGCAAAATAATGCTGATATGCGCTCCAATTTCGCTCAACTGGATGGCGTTTTGAAGAGCTTCCTTTAGGGCAATAATGATTTCATTTTTCACAGCCCATATGTCGGAGTTTTTCCGTAATGACTCCATCGACAAAGTTACCAATTTTTCTTGGGCGGATTGTTCGGATGACGCGATTTCTTTCTGAATCAATGATACAATATCAAAAGCTTCTTTGTCATCCTCGACAACAGTTGAAGACTGAATCCGCGTAAATTCTAAAATTCGGTCGACTTGACTGAGAGCCGTGTAACCGCTGTCACTTATTTGACCCAAAAACTTGTCCATCGTTTTCGTATCAATATTTGAGCGATTACCCGCTAATATGCTCGAAATCGTAATGATTTGAGCAATGGGGGTGCGCAGTTCATCACTCATCACGGACAGAAAAGTTTGCCGCGTCTCAGCAAGACTGTGTTGCGGCGTTTCACTTCCTTTTATAGCGCTGAGGTCGGTTTTGTTAAAGGCATATTCTTCCAATGCTTCCCGAAGTATGTTTTTCAGGGCCTCTGCATCACACGGTTTACGGATAAAGCGTAAGACCTTAGCCTCATTGATCGCAGCAACCGCAGTCTCTTGATCGGAATTGCCGGTCAACATCAAACGACGAATATCAGGGTCTTTCTTTTGAACTTCCGATAGCAGTTGGATGCCATTCATTTCCGGCATTTGCATATCTGCAACAATAACCGCCACATTGTGGGGTTTAGAGAGATAATCAAGCGCGGCCTGTCCCCGCTCGAAAGTAACAAGATCAAACTCGCCGGAGAGCCGACGCCGAAGAGCGGATAAAAGGCGGGGTTCGTCATCCACCAACATAATTTGCTTAGGCTGCATAATTTATCTCCTGTATTTCAGTATCTTTTTTTCTGCGAGGCAGGGTAATAGCAAATGTCGTTCTATAGCCTTCAACATCAATAAAACCGAGTTGGCCTTCATGGCTTGTGATGATGAAATCTTTCGCAAGAGCAAGCCCCTGCCCTGTGCCCTTACCTACGGGTTTTGTTGTAAAGAACGGATCAAAAATCTTTTCTTTCAGTGTTTGCGGCACTCCGGGTCCCGTATCACTGATGTGGATATAGATATTATCATCATCAAATTCTGTCGCAATGCGTATATGTCCTGTGCCAGCCCCCGTTTCCTCAATTGCATCAACGGCATTCATGACTAAATTCAGTATGACTTGCTGAATTTGTCCCCTGCGGCAGTACACAGACGGCAAATTACTATCCAGGTTCAATGCAACCTCAGCAACATTACGGTGTTTATTATGAGATATTTTAACCACGCCGTTAATAATATCGTTCACATTAGCAGGCTCTCGTCCACCTGTTCCCGGGTGAGCAAATTCCTTCATTAACAGAACAATATCACGCACTTGTTCTATACCGCCAACAGATTCAGTGACGCAGTCGTAGATGTCGGCCTTGGTCTGCTCTAACCTTACAGATGCATTGAACACAGCGATCTCATCCGCTAACGCACTCAGTTCGGGAATCCGGCCAGCACGTTCCCGCAAACTTTCATATTGTGTATAAGATTTATGCAAAATTCCCAGTGCCTCACGGAGGAAGCCAAGATTGTCGCCTATAAACTGGATTGGCGTATTGATTTCATGTGCAATGCCTGCCGAAAGTGCACCAATAGCCTCCAGCCTACGGGCTTCGTCGATCTGATGTTCTCTGACTTTGATATGCTTTTGCACGGCTAATTCTTTGGAAATGTCATGCAAAAATAAAACATAATATGTTTCTTCGCTTTTCCCGTCCCGCGTACCGCGCACTTCTGCTGGAAAACGCGTGCCATCAGCCCGAACAACCTGCAAATTATCAAACCTGAAATCATGCGAGTCTTGTTTGCTCAAAGCATCCCGCAGATTGGGAATAATGACGGACACATCATTCTCTAGAAAATGTTCGGAATGCACGCCCAATTGCCGCTCGGCCGTCATATTCAGAGCTTTAATTTTCATATCCCGCGAACATGTTATAATACCGTCGGGGGAAGAGCTCATGACGTTCATCAGCAAATCATTTAGCGCGAGGACTTCGGCTTTTTTGCGTTCTATATTTTTTGTTTTCTCGTAAAGCTCCAAAGCCTTGGCTTCGAGAAGTCTTTCGGCTTCTTTCCGGCTCAAACGCTCACGTTTGGCGATCTGTTCGCATATTTCTAAGGCGTGCTCAGGCACACTTTAAGTCCAGCGTAAATTCAATGATGGTGACAGGCTCAGTGGCAATGGGTCTGCGCCCTATCGCAGCCTTCTGCCCAAAATGTTCCAAACAGCCCTGTATCAAGCCCTCACATAGATCTCCAAGCCCTCTTGAAGACTTATATAGCATTACGAACTTCTTATCCGTGTGTTCAATAATGTCAAAACTAGGTAATTCCGCGTCAGGATAAAGCTTTTTTACATCAACATGAATTTTGTCTTCGACGGTAACAAGAAAATCAAATGCATTGTCTATGCCGTCAAAGAAATGCGTACTCGTGCGAAAAAAGTGACCGAATAAATGCTGCCCGAAAAGTTTAAGCAGACTGGATACTTCGTGACCGCTGCGCTGCGCGAGCGTGGTAACCAATGCGCCCATTTCACATGCCGGGTATGTTCCGGTGGCAGTGTAAACACCATGCGAATCCAGATTGGCTTCATTGATCGTTTCTTGCAGAAAAGTCGGTGAATGGGTTTCCTCTACAAATTCAAAAAACTCAGTAAAAACTATACCCTTCATACGTCTCTCCCGTTCTAAGCGTCAAAACTGTTTTGGTTCTGCGGTGGAAAAGGTGTAAGGGCTTTAAATTGAATTTACGTTGATTAACATATTGAATATTTTGGTAAAACTTTGGGTTAACCCATCATTAACAGGGCGGCGAACAATACCCGAAACAGATTTCGGCATATAAAAAAACCGGAGCAAAGCCCCGGCTTGAAAATCTGATATTGGTTGTGAGTTAGCCAACAATTTCGTCATCTGAGAAGAAGAACACAATTTCTTCGGCCGCGGTTTCCGGCGCGTCTGATCCGTGAACTGTGTTGGCGTCGATGCTTTTGGCATATTCCGCGCGGATCGTGCCCGCTGCTGCTTCAGCCGGGTTTGTTGCGCCCATAACTTCGCGGTATTTTGCAATGGCGTTTTCGCCTTCGAGAACCTGCACGACAACAGGGCCGGACATCATGAATGCGACAAGGTCATTATAGAACGGGCGCTCTTTGTGCACAGCGTAGAAACCGCCAGCTTGTTCTTTGGTGAGATGAATACGCTTTTGCGCAATAACACGAAGGCCCGCTTCTTCGATTTTGGCGTTGACTAGGCCTGTAATGTTACGCTCGGTCGCGTCGGGTTTAATGATAGAAAATGTACGTTGCACAGCCATGATGGCCTCCTGATTGTTATAAATTGCGCGCTCTATAACGGGCGTTTGACTATCTGTGAAGCCGTGATAGTCAGCCATCGTGATAAAAAGGCGATGCAGTGCTGCATATAAACGATTTAACATACCGGATTGAAGGCCGCCCGCTATTCACGCAGGCAACCATCGCCATCAATGAAGGCATGAAAATGGGCCTTGTTGGACGCAATGGCACCGGAAAATCAACGCTCTTTCGCCTGATCAAAGGCGAGATTAGCCCCGATGACGGCGCGGTTAATATGCGGAAAGGCGCGCGGTTCGGCATTGTTGACCAAGAGGTTCCCTCCGGCCCCGAAAGCTTGCTGGATACGGTTCTGGCGGCTGATGAGGAACGAACCGCACTCCTTGCCGAGTCAGAGACGGCTACTGACCCCATGCGCATTGCCGCGATCCACACACGTCTTGCCGATATCGATGCCTACACCGCCGAGGCCCGCGCCGGAAGTATTCTCTCCGGTCTTGGGTTTGCGGGCCCTGACCAGCATCGTCCGTGCTCGGATTTCTCCGGCGGCTGGCGGATGCGCGTTGCCCTCGCCGCAATGCTTTTTGCTGAACCTGATTTATTGCTCCTTGATGAGCCGACAAATTACCTAGATGTTGAGGGCGCTGTTTGGCTTGAAAGCCATATCAAGACCTATCCCGGCACGGCGTTTATTATCTCTCATGACAGGGATTTTCTCAACCGCGCGGTGACACATATCGCGCACCTGCGTGAAGGTAAGCTGTTCGCCTATACCGGCGGATATGATAATTTTGAGCGGCAACTGCGCGAACAGCAACGCCTGTCCATGGCGCTGCGCGGAAAACAGGAAGATGAACGCCGCAAGCTTGAAGCCTTTGTGACCCGCTTTAAAGCCAAAGCGACCAAAGCCAAACAGGCACAAAGCCGAGTCAAGCGCCTTGAGAAAATGAAACCGGTGGCCACGATCATTGATGACCCCATCCCGCCGATTGAATTGCCAAGCCCCGAAAAATCACTTTCGCCGCCTATCCTACGGTTTGATAATGTCACGCTCGGATATGAGGCGGGCGTACCGATTTTGCGCGGCCTCATGCAACGGCTGGACCCCGATGACAGGATTGGCCTTTTGGGTAAAAACGGCGAAGGCAAATCGACATTTGCCAAAGCCGTCATGGGGCTATTAGCGCCGCAGGAGGGCTATATTCGGCGTCATAAAAAAATGACGATTGGATATTTCGCTCAAGATGAAATCGACGCCCTCAATCCCAATGAAAGCGCCTATGACCATATCCAAGCGTTAATGCCGGACGCCACAGAGGCGCAGCGGCGCGCACGCCTCGCGCGGTTCGGACTTGATTATAATAAAGCCGAAACAAAAGCCGGAAATCTGTCAGGGGGCGAGAAGGCCCGGCTCTTATTCTCGCTCATCAGCTTCCATGCCCCGCATCTCTTAGTCTTGGACGAACCCGCCAACCATCTGGATATGGATAGCCGCTCAGAGCTGATTGCAGCGCTGAATAATTATGAAGGCGCTGTTCTGGTGATTAGCCACGACCGTAACCTGCTCGAATCCGTTGTCGACAGGCTCTGGATTGTCAGCAATGGCACCGTTACAAGTTTTGAAGGCACGCTGGAGGATTACCGCCTCTTCCAAATCGAAAAATCCAAGCCGCCGCGCCGCGCCAAACCCAAACCGGAAAGCGATGCCAAAGCCGCCCGCAAGGCGGCCGCCGATGCGCGCGCAAAGCTCGCCCCGCTTAAGAAAAAAGCCGATAAGCTTGAAAATAAAATCATTAAGGCCCGTACAGATTTGACGGGTATCGATAGCATACTTGCGGACCCAGCGCTTTACACCGAAGACCCGGACCGCGCGCAAAGCCTGATAAAACAGCGCGGCGCGCTGGATAAATCGATAACGCAGTTTGAAGACGACTGGCTCGAAGCCCTTGAAGCTTATGAGAACGCGAAAAATGCGCAGGAGGAAGAGCCGTCATGAACCTTGTTAGCGACCATGTACTACAAGAATCCGGACGAAAAACTCCAGAGTTCCAACCCGTGTACCCAAACACAGGCACGTTTGATCTCTCCATCCCCCAAGCCTTCACGGCGGGGCATCCTTTTGCCCACTATAAATTCCTGCGGGAGACCGCGCCAATATCTTGGTGCCCGATGCCGCGTGGTGCCGACGGGTTTTGGTCCGTAGTGCGGTATGAAGACATTAAAACCGCCGAGCTCGCGCCCGATATATTCTCATCCCAGCGCGGGTCGATCAATATGGCTATGCCGCCGAAATATTTGCAGTTCCCCAAAAAACTCTACCCAGCAGCCATCAATAATCTCATCAATCTTGACGCTCCGCACCATATGGAACTCCGGCTACAGCAAAAGGACTTTTTCATCCCGAAATATGCCGCAGGGCTAACAAACAAAGTCGGACGCAAAATTGACGACCTTCTGGACGTGATGGAGCGGGAGGCAAAAAGCTCCGGCGCGCCTATTGATTTTGTCAAACTGTTTTCGGAACAGCTCCCGCTTTATACGCTCTGCGAAATGCTCGGCGTGGATGAGGAAGACCGGCCCAAAATTGTACGCTGGATGCATTACCTAGAAATGGCGCAGCAGGTCGTCAGCGCGCCGTGGGGAACATTCAAAAACGATCCGCTTTTCATTCCGCGCTATATCAAAAATGTCAGCGAAATGTTCGCTTATGGTGAGCGCGTGATGGCCGACCGGCGCGCAAATCCGCGTGATGATCTCCTCACGGTGATTGCCCAGTCAACGCTGGACGGAGAGCCGCTTGGGCAAGAGTATTTAGACGGCTCTTGGCTACTGATTATCTTTGCCGGAAATGACACCACGCGCAATTCATTATCCGGCACGATCCGTCTGTTGACAGAGTTCCCCGGCGAAAAGCAAAAACTGCTTGAGGCTCCGAGCCTGATCCCCGGCATGATCCAGGAATCGCTGCGTATGACATCTCCCGTCATTCATATGCGCCGTACAACAACGCAGGACACGGAACTAGCGGGGCAAAAAATCGGCAAGGACGAAAAAGTCATTCTCTGGTTTGGCGCGGCCAACCGTGATCCGGATATATTTGAAAACCCCGACACTTTTGACATAGAGCGCGCCAATGCCGCGAAACATTTCGCCTTCGGACACGGCCCGCATAAATGTCTGGGCAGCCGCATCGCACAGCTACAACTCCGCCTCGCCAGTGAAAAAATTCTGGACCGCTTTCCAAATATCACATGGACAGGCGAGCAAACCATAGCCCCGAACAATTTCGTCCATGCCGTATCGCGCCTCATGGTGACATTATAAGCGAAGACAATACTGATCTCTATATGAAATTGGATGGTTTAGACTGCGAAAACTCCAATGTACTGCAATTATAAGAATTTTTCCGTTAGGGGTAGGGTAAATAAGGCCGGCCGATGTTATGTAGTCCTATGACCTCAAAAAAGCAACGTGGCCGCCCCAAACACCCCGACATTTTGACTCCGGGCGAGTGGCGAATTGTTCAAGGAATACGGCATGGTATGACAAGCAAGCAAATAGCTGAACGCCGCAACATAAGTATCGATGCCGTAAAGTATCACGTTGCCAATATTCTAGAAAAGCTGAACCTAGCTGACCGTAAAGCATTGCGTAGGTGGGAGGGCATACATGCAGCGTCACCCCTAAATTTAAAGGAACCAAAAATGACCGCCCCAATAACTCTTTCACAGATTGGACAAATTTCTAGGACAGTCAAAAACATTGACTTAGCGCGAGAATGGTACAGCAGTGTGCTTGGCATTACCCATCTCTATTCTTTTGGAAACCTTACCTTTTTTGACTGCCAAGGCTTGAGACTGTTTTTAAATCAGAGTGAGAAAGACATTCCAGAGGACTCGATCCTATATTTCCATGTACCCGATATTCACGCTGCGCAAAAAGCGCTCGAGTCCAAAGGCGTGGAATTCATAAATGCTCCGCACATGATCCATACACATGATAATGGCACAGAGGAATGGATGGCGTTTTTCAACGATCTTGATGGTCGCCCTCTTGGCCTTATGACAAATAAAAAAAGCGGAGCCGACGCCCCGCTTTCGTCTCAAAGTCTGTAAATGCGCTAATCGCGCAGTTCGGGTTCCATCTCTTGACACTCGGCGATGATTTTTTCGACGGCCGCCACAGATTTCATGAACATTTCGCGCTCGTCGGCTTTGAGACGGATATTCATCACTTTCTCAATGCCGCGTGAGCCGATCATAGCGGGCGCGCCCACATATAGCCCTCGTACCCCGGCGATTTGGCCGGACAGGCGCACGGCACATGGCAAAATGCGTTTTTTATCGCGCAAATAAGACGTTGCCATTTCAATGGCGCTCTCAGCGGGTGCATAGAAAGCTGACCCATTGCCCAAAAGACCAACGATTTCGCCGCCGCCCTTGCGTGTGCGCTCGACAATGGCGTCAACGCGCTCTTGGGTTGTCCATTTCATCTTAATAAGGTCAGGCAAAGGCACGCCGTTGACGGTAGAGTAACGGGTGAGCGGCACCATTGTGTCGCCGTGGCCACCAAGAACAGAGGCATGAACATCTTCGACGGAGCAGCCAAATTCCTCAGCCAGGAACCAGCGGAAACGGGCACTATCGAGAACGCCCGCCATGCCCACGACCTTACGCGGCTGTAGACCGGAGAATTTTTGCAAAGCCCACACCATAGCGTCAAGCGGGTTGGTGATACAGATCACAAACGCTTTAGGGGCATATTGTTTAATCCCTTCGGCGACTTGTTTGATAACGCCGAGGTTCTTACCGACAAGGTCTTTGCGGTCCATGCCCGGCTTGCGCGGGAAACCGGCGGTAATAATGCAGACATCCGCGCCCGCAATATCGGCGTAATCATTTGTGCCCTTAAGGTGACAATCCTTGCCAAATACGGGCGATGCCTCACACAGGTCCAGCGCTTTACCCTTAGCGGTGCCTTCAAATATATCAAAGAGAACCACATCGCCTAGTTCTTCGCGCGCGGCAATATGTGCGAGCGTGCCGCCAATCATTCCTGCGCCAATCAATGCAATCTTTGCCCGTGCCATGTGTAACTCCTTCATGTGATGTGTTATTGGCCCTGTCTTAGACGCCTCACAGGCGAGTCGCAATGTTAAAACAGGCTGCGCCAAGCCGGATAGGGCAATCATCATGAACACTTTTCTGGCTGCCCTGCTCCCGGTGATCATCCTTGTCGCGCTGGGCAGATTTCTGGCGCATCAAAAAACCATCCAGACAGAGGGCTGGCGCGGCATAGAGCGGCTCGTCTATTTCGTTCTTTTCCCAGTCCTGATCGTCAGCGCCCTATCTAAGGCTGAGTTTACAAATTTCCCCTGGGGGCTGGCCATAGCCCTCATCAGCGCTCAAATCATTTTGGGGGTAATCGGCATGCTGTCTGCCGGAAAGCTATTTCGCGGAAGTTTTCCGCCCGCCGGGTCGATCATTCAGTCCAATGTCAGGTGGAACACCTTCATCGCCCTGTCGATAGCCGGCGCATTGTTCGGCGAGCAAGGCTTAGCGCTCGTCGCCATTGCCGCCGCCGCTATGATCCCTACGGCCAATATTTTATCGGTCTTAGCGCTTATTCATTTCGCCGAAAACGCGCCCGGAGCGCGGCCGAATGTTTTCAAAGGCCTCATCACCAACCCGCTTATCATTGCCTGTATCATCGGCATCGGCATGAATGCGGCGGGTATCCGGCCCGCAGGGACAGTTGATGTGACAATGGACTTATTAGGCCGCGCAACCATTGCGCTGGGATTATTAGCCGCCGGAGCGGGCGTCAATTTCTCAGCGCTCAGAACCGCCAAAGCCAGAACATTATTTTGGTCAGTCATGCGGCTGACGGGGTTGCCATTACTTGCCCTCGGCATCGGTCTTGTGCTTGGCTTGCCGCCAACATATCTGGCCGTCGGCGTGATTTGCGCGGCAACACCGACCGCGACAAATGGCTATATCCTCGCGCAGCAACTCGGCGGCGACGCGCCCTTATCAGCCAACCTCATCGCCCTACAAACCCTGCTCGCGGCGATCACCATGCCCCTGCTCTATATGCTCACGCTGAATGTAAGTGCATAACGCCCACTTGCGGGAGGTTTGAGGCGCTCGGTTGCGACGCTGGCACAAAGGCAACTCCATCACCCTTGCGGGCATCCTAGGTTTTACGACCTTGATGGACGGCGACAAAATGGCCTGTTGAAGCGCGGTCAAAATATTATAAATCGGGCATCAATGCCTAACCCCATTCACATATGCGCGAAAAGCCTGCTTGCGGTTTCCATAATCTGGCAATCCCTCTGGCCGAGTGTTGCTATGGCGGCATCGGCTGCGGGCATCAATGTCTCCGCCTATACCTGTAATCCGCAAAGCGCGCTCCCCGACGCTGCGCGCGATAACCTGCTGGACGTGCTGCGCCTAGTCGGAAAAGATGTGCCTAGCGAACCGGATAATAATTCCGAGGTTGAGCATTGCGCAAACTGCCTGATTGTGACGCCCGCTGCGCTCACAACGAGCATAGCCATTGCATCCTTTGCACACGCTAGAACCTTACCGCATAACCCCGATTTGCAATCCTCTGCGTTTGGCGTCTGCGGCCCGCCTCTAGGGAGCCGCGCGCCACCACCTTTCTTTTAGATCAAACCGAAAACCCTGATTTAAACGAAAGACACTCACATGAAATATTTATACTGTGCGGCAGGCCTCGCCATGATGGCCGCCTTGCCCAATTCTGCGTTTGCCCATCAAAATGACACCGCAGCCCCCCACGCCATGGACCACGCACCCATCGGCGTTATGGCCGATCACCGCCATAAAAAGAGCGAATGGATGGTATCATATCGCTACATGACCATGGATATGGACGGCTCCCGCGACGGAAGCACCGCCCTCACCCCCGATCAGATTGCGACAAGCGTTCCCAACCGCTTTTTCGGCAACCCCATGCAACCACCCACCCTGCGGGTTGTGCCAACGAATATGCGCATGGACATGCATATGGTCGGCACCATGTACGGTCTGTCCGACCGGGTAACGCTCATTGGCATGACGTCATATCTGTCCAATGATATGGATCATCTGACCTATATGGGCGGCATGGGAACCATGCTGCGCGGCGGTTTTAACACGCAAACCTCCGGCTGGGGCGATAGCTCTGTTGCTGCGATTATCGGTTTGGATGACGGCTCGAAGCCCAAATCACAGATCAATCTCAACCTAGGCCTGACCTTACCCACAGGATCGCGCAGCGAAACTGATCAGATTTTAACCCCGATGGGCGGCACCCCTTCGCCGCGATTGCCCTACCCGATGCAGCTCGGCAGCGGGACCTATGACTTTAAACCGGGCCTAACATATTTCGGCCGTCAGGATAGGTTCGGTTGGGGCGGGCAGATCAGCGCCCGCATTCCGCTCGGCAAAAATGATGACGGGTACAAGTTTGGCGCCCGCGCCGAAGCCACGGCTTGGGCCGCCTATGAACCGGCCTATTGGATATCAATTTCAGGTCGCCTAAAAGCCGTCAGCCAAGGCAGTATTTCAGGCATCGATCCAAACATCATCGCCCCGGTGCAAACGGCTGACCCGGACAATCATGGCGGTGAGCAGATCACAGCCGGGTTTGGGATTAACCTTGCAGGGCAAACCGGTATCCTCAAAGGGCATCGCCTCGCGCTTGAATATAGCCTGCCGCTTGTGCGGGATCTGAACGGGCCGCAGCTTGAGACGGATAATACGCTGACTATCGGTTGGCAAAAAGCGTTTTAACCACATCGGAGGTCAGCGCTTTGCTACGCTGGCCTTTGACTTGCTGGACAAAAGCTCCTATAAAATCCATAGGGGTAAGCAGCATTGATTCAGGCAAAAAAGGTATTTTATGTTAAGGCGAATTGGAGTTTTATGTCTCTCTCTTGCAATGTTGGGAACAGTCAGCGCTCAAACATCGCCTGAAATTATGGAGCATTACCGCGCTTATACCGCAGCCGTAAAAGCCAAAGACGCTAAAACCGCCGCAAAGAAGGGCTATCTCGCTTGGCAAAAAGCCGAGGAGATCTTAGGTGATCACGTCACAACGGCCGTTTTAGCGCAAAATTTTGCCACGGCGAGCAAGGTAACGGGCGGCAAATCCAAAGACATTATTCGAGCCTATGAACGCAGTATTGCGCTAAGCTCGCTCAGCGGCGAAGAGGCCGTTTCTCTACGGCTTGAGCGCGAAGTTGCGCTAGCCGAGCACCTTGTTAAGCAAAATAAAGACCGTCAATTCAGGAAACGCTTCGACGATGTGATCGTCTTTGCCGAAGAAAATAAGGCCGGATACTCAACCTTTCTCGGCGAGCTTTACACACTGCGATCACAAATCGAAATCTCTACAAGTGATCACGAAGATACAGAAAAATACGCCGAACGCGCTCTCGAACATTTTGAAAAAGCGGATGATAAATTTGAAACCTATTATCCCTATATGGCGCATTTATATGCTGGTTACGGCAGAGAGGGACAAGATGAATTGATACCGGCAGCGTTGTCCTATCAATATGTGATGGAAGACTTAGAAGGCGCACTGCCCCGCAATCACCCCTTTATGATGCGCGCTTTGGGACGCTGGATGACCATGCGCGGGCAAATTGTTCGCGCTGGCCTGAAAGACGAAGCCACCGCTGCCGGCATGTGTGATTGCTGGCCCTATGACAAGGCGCGCAACGAAACCGTGCAACCGATAAAACGCGTCCCGCCTGTTATGCCGCCGCGGGCTTGGCAGTCCGGCTTCTCCATTGTGGAATTTGACCTTGACGATGAAGGCAACACAATCAACCAGACGCTTCTGGAAAGCTGGCCCGAAAAAATATGGGACAAATCATCGATCACGGCCGTCGAGAAATGGAAGTATAATCCCCGTACACCCGAAGAATCGGACAGCGACCGGGAAGATCTAATTGTGACAATTCGGTACATGCTCAAAGACGGGTCGGGGCGATTGATTGAGTAGACTCAAATTTTGTAGAGTTCACAATACCATACCCATGCTTTACCCTTGTCGCTGGCCCCCTCGCAGTTTAGACGCTGCCCATGACATCACTCAATGAAAAAATTCTAACGGCTGTTCGCATACGGCCCGACAAGTTGACGCGTCGCGATATTGCGCGCGAGCTTGGCATTAAAGGCGATGATCGGCGTGAATTGCGCGCGGCGTTGCGAACACTAGTCGAATCCGGTGCGCTGATTTATTCCAAGAAGAAAACTTACCGAGAGGCGGGGGCTCTGCCTGACGTCATGGTGTTGATTATTGACCGGGTAGACGATGAGGGCGATCTCATCGGCGTTCCCGAACGGTGGAAGGGTGATGACCACCCGCCGCAAATCCTTGTCTATGAGACCACAAGTCTCAAAAAAACCAAAGGCGCGGGCGCGCAGCTCGGCGTTGGGGACCGCGCGCTGTGCCGCATCAAGAAAAAGAGCGGCGTTTTCCATGGGCAGCTTTTAAAAAAACTTGGACGCGGCCCCACGAAACATATGGGCATTCTGTATCAGGACGGGCGCGGCTGGAGAATTCAGCCCGTTGATAAAAAAATACGTGACGAGCCCCGCCCTATCAAAGTCCCAAGCGGCGCTGAAGCCAATACGCTCGTGGAATACCGCGCATCCGGTAAGCGCGGTAAATATGAGCGCACAGTTGAAATCACCAAAATCATCGGCTCTGCCGATGACCCGAAAGCCTTCACCCTCATTTCGTTGGAGCAGCACGGCATTCCCGTCGGTTTTGATGATGATGTTGTTACAGAAGCCAAAAACCTAAAACTACCGAGCCTAAGCAAATATCGTGAAGATCTTCGGGATTTGCCTTTGCTCACGATTGATCCCGTCGATGCCAAGGACTTTGACGATGCGGTTTTCGCCGCTCCAGATGACGATCCGGCCAACAAAAGCGGCTGGATTGTTTGGGTCGCGATTGCGGATGTCGCCGCTTTTGTCGCGCCAGATAGCGCTCTTGATAAATCGGCACGCGAGCGGGGTAATTCGGTTTATTTGCCAGACCGCGTTGAGCCTATGCTGCCCGAAGAATTATCCGCTGATTTATGCTCCTTGCGCCCCAATGAAGACCGCGCCTGTATGGCGGTTAAAATGCGGTTTCGCGCAAATGGAGACAAGGTTGACCATGTGTTTAAACGCGGGCTCATGCGCTCCCATGCGCGCCTGACATATGCTCAAGCGCAGGAAGCTTTTGACGGAAAACCCGGCGAGACGGCCATGCCTGTGGTTGATACGCTCGCCGATATTTACGCGGCCTACAAATCCCTGCGCAAAGCCCGCGAAGCCCGCGCCCCGCTGGCGATTGAGTTGCCGGAGCGGCGGGTTCACGTCAATGATGAGGGCCGCGTTACCGCCATTACTCTGCGCGACCGGTTTGACGCCCATAAGCTCGTCGAAGAATTTATGATTCAAGCCAATGTCGCTGCGGCAGAGGCCCTGTCTGCGAAAAACATCACAACCATTGTCCGCGTTCATGAACCTCCGGCGCGCGAGCGCTTGCAAAGCCTG
>CAYGRF010000003.1:3669-45654 GCA_964352275.1 uncultured Caulobacterales bacterium | reverse complement strand
GAGGAGGAGGCGGTGGTGGCAATACTGTCACTGGAGGGGGCGATGATGATCCGCCGCCGCAAGCTGCAAGTCCGACGGACATAACAGCGACCAAAGTTCCCGCAATATAAGACTTCATAATGTTCCCGCTTCGAATATGTATAGATTAAGCTTTATCAGAATTTTCCGGCGCGGCAAGGCAGCGCGCCGATTTGAGGGTATAAGTGACGCCGGTTTGGCGGTGACGCAGATAACATGTCCGCCCGTCTGTCAGCAGCTCGAAATGATCCGGGCGGGCCATACTGCGGCCTGACGCGTCCATATTATTCATGCCCGGTGGATCAATTATGAGGGTAGAGCCATCAGTCAAAACATCCGGCGCAATAATGACGCTGGCCATGCCAAGCGCTTTGGATACCACGGCTTGAATATCCGTATAGGTCGCAGCATCCGGGGATAAAAGCCGCGCATCTTGCATGGGCTTATCATCAATTGTACTGCACCCCCCTGCCGCAAGGGCCGCACCAAAGATGACCGCGCGCCAGAGCATTACCGCGCATCCTTACGCTCGGGCATATTTTCAATCCGCAGAGTTTTGAGGCGCAGACGCTGCTGCACGCGCGGATCCGCCAGTAAATCACCTTCGGCGGCTATATCGGATATGGGCTTGGATATATCCGCGCTTGGTTTCACGGTCAGGCTTGTCGCAGGACATGTGCCGCTAGCTTGATATTGCAAGGCCGCAGCCAGAAGCGCTTCGCTTTCATCGCCAAGCTGATTAGAAAAATCATCCGGCACGGCGCAACCTGTAATCATTTCGCCAAACACAGTTGACGCGTTGGCTGGATTGAACCCGTCAGAATAATCGCCAAACCCTTTATTATTTTCACCGCGAAATTGTACCGTGAAATAGGTTTCACCGCAATTATCGGTCGCGTAAAATCCGTAAGGCTTACCGCATGTTTTTGAGCCGATTTGAACAACCTCAACATCAATGCCGCGCAAGCCGTTAATTAACGCCTCGCTGGCGGAACAGGTGCCGTCAGTGGATAAAATAAACACGCGGTTTAAATTCAAACTGGGTAGGTTTTGCCCCTCGGCCAGAGAAAACCCAAGGGTCTCGTCATAAAACGGGGTCGGCGAAATGGTCTGCCCCGTGACCGGGTTAATAGTCGGATGTTTGTCATTAAACGTCAGCGCGTCAAATATGCGGCCATTCGTATTTACGGCCCCCGCAACCATATAGCCAAGCTGCGCGGAAATCGCGAGGAATCCGCCGCCATTATAGCGCAAATCAATCACCAGATCCGTGACATTACTACCTGCCATCTGGTTCATGGCCGTTACAATTTGCTCTTCGGCAATCGATGTGCCGAACGTGTTAAACAGGATATATCCCATATTGCCGTTCGGCGTGTTGATAATCCGGGTCCGGTTGACCGGGCTTGATGTGACGATTTGCGAGGTTAGCGAGACTGTGCGTGATTGCGCGCTGCCAGCGTCTTGCAATACAAATGTATGGCTCTGGCCAGCACCGCTGGGGAACAAGGCCGCATTGAGCGTATCAACATCGGCTTGGCTTCCGCCGTTGACGGCATCAACGCCGTTAACTTGAAGCACTTTAGCCCCGCGCATAATATTGGCGGCAGAGGCGGGTGTATTAGGATCAGTATAAGCAATGCGAATATCGCGCGGCGGCGAGCTGTTTAAGATCGCGAGTTCAAACCCATATCCGGCAGACGCGCCGCTGGATACCCGCTGCTGATATTCATCGGTAGGAATCGTGAAATGAAACTGGTCAACCGGCGTTCCTGATGCGGTTGTTCTATTGGTTTTGAGCCTAGCAAAATAGGCAAGCCGATCATTAAACGTGCCGGGATCTAAATCTGTAATCTCATTGTACCACAAATAGGTATTATTGCTCCAAGAGCGAAGCCAATGATTTTCATAAAGCGTCGACCCGGCCACATCCGGATAAGGATCATTCGTCGCCGGGTTAATACCAGATCGCGGCGCGGCGCAGCGGTTTTTAAACTGGCTCTCTGCGGCAAAAACGCCCGCCGTCCATGTTGGCGCGGACGAGACCGGCGGCGGCACAGACGGCGAAACCGGAGCGGCGCTGGAACCCCCACCGCCGCATGCCGATAAAACGGCGCTTATGGCAAATAAACCGGTGAATTTAACTGTTCGGGCTGTGTATCGCAGCATATAAAGCTCTCATCAAAGCATGACCATAACGCTATAAATAGCGCTGCTCCCCTTCTGTTAGCTTAACAATATATTTACCTGCGTAAATAGGAAACCGCATCAAGCCCTAGCCGAACGCATCATAACTATGGGTGATCGCGATTGAGATTTGCCGCACCAAAGCGGCAGCGCGCGTCATGGGTTTAATCACGCTCTCCGCAATATGCGGGGAACTGCCGCCTGACATTGCCGGAATGTCGCTCTCTTCGGTCAACTCCCGCGTCCACTCTATCGGCGCTGACCGCGACATAAACTTGTTATTAAGATCGGCGATAATCCCGTCAATTTGTAAATGCTGCAAGCGCTGCAAAACATCGAGCTGCGAGGTGCCGCTATCGCTAAAGGTCGGTAAATCTGTCGCTAAAATGAGCATTTTCATGATCACGGCAAGCCGCAAGGCATGCAGAATTTTCAGGGCGTGATGATCCGGATTGTCAGCCTGCGGAAAGACGTGTTCGCTTTCATACATATCAATGCGCAAAGCGTTTGAGAGATTTGTAATTTGCGCGCGCCAATCAGACGTCCGGAGCGTTTCCGCCACATGCAGGCTTTTACCCGCAAGCAACGGCTCCGTTCCTGACAAAGCGCGGCTGATCCAAAAGCCGGGATCAAACAAACGCCCATAGGCAGTGAGGATGGATATATTTGTGCGGGATAAGGCGGTGCTGACCAATCCGAAAATCGACCGCGCCCGCGCAGAATTTTCGAGAAGCGCGGCGAACTTTTCAGGATCAATACTGGCCGCGCGTCCGCTACCGTAGAAAATATTGGCGGGCGCGCCGAACTGCTGCAATATCGCATTATGCGGTATGGCGCGAAGTTGCCGGGGATCAAACGTATCGCTTCCGGTGCCCGCGCGCTGCGCAGCCCGTGACCCGGTTGGCACAAGCAGGTTTTGCCCGAAACCGCCCAGCAAATTCACATAATCAGGATTGCCGTAAAGCGCCTCTTGTTCGCTCGACAATGTACGGAATATATCCCAAGAAAAGTCTTTTTCCGTATAAAACGGATCATTCATGGCATCTGAATGATCCGCATGCCGTCCGCAAATAATTGACGCAACACTTGCATAGGCAAGTTCCGGCGTTTGGAACCACAAAAAACCATCCCCGCCCTGAAAACTGGTTTCATGGCAAAGCGGGATATTTTTATCATCAAAGCGGCGAATAGCCCACGGGCTCATCACATAATCGAGCCGGTCTTTAAGCGTGCCCGGATGTCCGCCGCGCCCCATAGACTCGCCGTGCGTGTTAAACACAATCGCCGTTACGTCGTGGAGGCCGTGAGCGCTCATCACACCGGCAAGGTGGGATTGCAATCGCTCGATGGCCAGCGTTGCCGGAATTTGTCCCATGAACCGGCCCGCATCCGAAAACCCGGTTTGAATGGCAAAGACTTTTCGCCGCTCGACATATTCCCGGTAGACCGGGTTTGAGAGCATTTTGCCAATAATCCGCCCCCCATTATTGAGTGCTTCAGCGGTTTCAAACAAAGGCGAAATATCCAAATGCTCGTCCAGACCGTAAAGCCGCGCAAGATAGAGCATGCCCAGGGGAACCAAACTGTCTTCACACTCGGCAATTAAAAACCGGATCGGCGTCTCAGCATCAATATATTTGTGAATTTGCGCGACCAGCATCATTTGTTGATGCGCCGTATTTTTCTCAAGCTGCAAGGCAGCAAAATTGACTTGCAGCGGTTTGACATTGCGGGTCATAGTCGATGCGCGTTGCAGAAGGGTGCGCGTATCGCTGCCCGCATCCTTAATGCCGAACGCGGCGCGCACACCGTTGATCACATGGCGGGAATTGAGACGGAAATGTATTCGCGCTGTGCCAAGCCCGAACGTACGAATACTGGACCGCAGCGCCAATAAATCCCGTTTCGCATCATCGCCGGGCGCGGCCTTAATCGCCTGCTCCAGCAAGGGAAATAATATATTGGTGGAACGGATACGCCGCGTTGAGGCGCGCGTTAGGTTATTGGCCGCTGCAACAAGATTGTCCGGGACGCTCATATCCTCATTAAACAAAGCCAGATCGCGCTCGGTGCTCTCACAGGCCTGATCGAGTAGGTCTGTGAGTTCATCAAACGCCGGACTGCTGAGATTTTTATGCGCCTTTGCAATAACCTGCGCGGCGGTTCGGTAGCGCCTTAACTGGCTATGTTTTTCTTGGAGGCGCAAACGGATCGCATCCGCCCAGCCAATATCTGTGCGCCCATCAATATCGTAACCAACCCAGCTATAAAGCTTGGTCAGGCACGGGGTTAGGTCTATCCACTTTTCCGGAAAATGCGCCCGTGCAACATCCAAAACAACATCGTTAATCCGGCCTAGACTATCCTGAATACGGGCGATGGCGGACTGCGTATCGCGGTGCTCTTCCTGGAGTGTCGGCGCGCCCTTTTGTAAAAACGGCAGCGTTTTCAAATGCTCTTTTAAGGCCTTGCAGTCACCGTCATCGCTCGACGCAATCTGTCCCAGCGTATCGCGAATATCAGGGGAGAGCGAAAAGGTCGGATGCGCGGTCAGGACAATCCCCTGCCCCGCCGTCTCAATCCACTGGCGAAATGCATCAAACCCCAAAGCGGCTTTTTGTTCGGCGAGTGCGCGAACCGCCGCGTCCGTTTCCAGCGCTGGGCGCATACCCGCGCGGTCATGTAAACGCCGCGCGCGCCGCACGGCGCTTTTATCGGAAATGATTTTGACCAGCGCTTCAATATCGCGAAACGCCATGCTGCGCTCTTCAACGGCCTTGGAAATATCATATGCGAGAAGTTTGACCGGATTGGCTTGCGGGTCACTGTCAATGCGGGCAGCATGAGAGGCAAGGTCGCTGCTCAGGCGTTCTAGCCATTCGTTTTCTGTTAAGCGTCGGGCGATGGTGGGTCCTTATAAATATTCGGCCATTACGGCGGCTGTGTCGAGCATGCGGTTCGAGAAACCCCACTCATTATCATACCATGCCATAACCCGGACATGGCGATTATTATTCACATAGACTTGGTCCTCGCAAAAGCTTGAGGAGTGCGGATCGTGATTCATATCGCTCGAGACCAGCTTTTCATCAATATAGCCCAAAACGCCTTTTAAAGCGCCTTCGCTTGCAGATTTAAAATGCGCCCGAATGGCTTCGACGCTCGCGTCTTTTGTCGTAATCACGCTGAGGTCGACGATGGACACGTTGGGCACAGGCACCCGTATCGCAACCCCGTCAAGCTTTCCGCCAAGTTCCGGCATGACCCGGCCAATGGCTTTTGCCGCGCCAGTTGTTGTTGGCACCATGGAAAGTGCGGCTGCCCGCCCGCGATAGAGATCTTTATGGGGACGGTCTAGTGTAGGCTGATCCCCCGTGTAGGCGTGGATAGTTGTCATAATCCCGCTTTCAATGCCAAACGCTTTGCTCATCACAGACAGTACCGGCGCGAGCGCATTGGTGGTGCACGACGCGTTAGAGATAAACACATCAGAGGCATCAATCGTGCCGTGATTAACGCCGAAAACAATGGTTTTACTCTCATCTTTGGCAGGCGCAGACATCAAAACCCGCCGCGCGCCCGCATCAATGTGTTTCTGGCACACAGCCTGAGTCAGGAAAAACCCCGTACACTCCATGACAATATCAATGCCGAGTTTTTTCCACGGCAGGTCAGAGGGGTCCCGCTCTGAAAACACAGGGATCGCCTTGTCACCGACGCTGATTTCGCCCTCACCTGATGTCACAGACCCAGGAAAACGGCCATGCACGCTATCATATTTCAGCAAATGCGCGAGACTGGCTGCATCGGTCAGGTCGTTAATCGCGACGACTTCCATATCAGCGCGGCCCTGTTCAACCAAAGCCCGCAAAACCATACGGCCGATACGGCCAAATCCATTGATTGCAATACGTGTCGGCACGGTAATCTCCTAGGGTGTGTCGAAGCTTCTATAATGAGTATTCATACCAATTTTATGACAGCGCTGTCAATTTGTTATGAGTATTGAGCTGCGTCCTTAGCCAAAAAATTCATGGCCTTATAATATGGGTAGAACGGCTAAATTATCCATATTACCAAGAAATCACTTGATAAATGCAGTCCAAATGTCTCTTGTGGCATTAGAGTTGAATCGAAGGGGCCATGAAACACATATTCGAAGACCACGTACCCAGGCACCCCATGCCCGTTCAGGCCGACGCAAGCGCCGATGTCGTATTTATCAGCGGCGGTTTGAAAGCCGCGCAAAACTCTCGCAGCGCGATTCGCAATAGCGTTCTGGGCGATGTATCAAAAGCTCTAAATTGCCAACCCGAGGACCTGTCATTCCTGTTTGATAATTCAAAATCCACAGACAGTGATTTTGACGTGTTTGATTTTCCCGATGCGGAACGCCGCCGTATGGTTATTCGTAATAATCGTTTAGACGTAGCCGAATAAGGCGGCCCGGCCCCTTTTTGCCTTTTTATTTCCTCGCATGCGTCTTAGTTTCGCCGTGCACCGGCTTAAGATAGGCCTCTTGCAACGGAGGTTATTATGCAAAAAATTCTACCAAAGCCCAAATCTATGCCGGGCCGCTCCCACGGCCTCAAACTTATTTTCGTGTGCTGCCTTGTGCTGGTCATGGCGATACCCGCCATGTTTATTTCCTACATTAGTTTTGAGCGCTCTAGCCGCGCCAATGATGTCACAGCCGAAGTCGCGCAGCGTTACGGCGGGCAGCAATATATTACGGGGCCGATTTTGGTTGCGCCGTATTATATTGCTAATGCCAACCAAGAAATTGAGGAAGCAGGCGATTATGTCATCTTCCCTGAAGACGGTGAGGCCAAGATCACGGATGTGGTCACCACGATACGCAAACGATCCCTCTTCAAAGTGCCTACCTATCAAGCCCGCGCGGCATTATCGGCCAGTTTCCCAGCTATAGACCCCGCCCAGTATGAAAAACAGCGCACAATTGTGTGGGATCAAGCCCGTATCATGGTCGGCGTTTCTGATGGGCGCGGCCTCACTGAGGACGTCTACCTGACCTTGGGCAGCAGCGAGCGGCTTAAATTTGAGCCAGCGGCTTATGGCGGGCGAAACAATCTCGATATGGGCGGACTGTCCATGCACAAAAACTTCCAGCGTTATGATGGTTTTTCAGGGCGCAGTAGTATGACATTTCTCGCCGTCCCCGCCGCGAAGCTTTTGGCTCAAACCGGCACACAAACACTCACAGCCGACATGGTGCTCAGCGGAGCGACGACCCTCGGCGTGCTGCCCTATGCCAAGTCCACCAAACTCAGCATGAGTTCGGACTGGCCCGATCCGGGCTTTGAGGGCGGCTTTGCGCCGACGGAGCGCGAGATCACCGATACTGGATTTTCCGCACGGTGGTCCGTGCCTTATTTGGCGCGCGGAGTGCTCGGAGAAGGCACGGCGCATAATCTGAACCTGTTTGATATATCCCGCACATCGATGACCGTTCGCTTTGTCGCGCAGGTCAACCCGTATCAGACCGTCAACCGAGCCCTCAAATATGCCGTGATGTTTATCGGGCTGGTATTTATCGCTTATTTTCTGTTCGAAGTACTTGTTGGCGTGCGCGTTCACCCCGCGCAATATATTCTAATCGGTCTCGCTCAATCTATATTTTATCTGCTCTTGCTGGCTTTTGCCGAACATGTTGGCTTTGGCCTCGCCTTCCTCATGGCCGCCGGAGCAGTGGTTGCGATCACATCGGCCTATGCCGGGGCGGTATTTGGAGACCGGAAATATATTGGACGTGCCGGAGCGGTCTTTGCCCTAACATATGGTCTTTTATATACGTTGATGCGGTTGCAGGATTTCGCTTTAATGATTGGCGCGCTCGCCAGCTTCTTTGCGATTGCCCTGACGATGTACTTGACCCGCGACATGGATTGGTACGGCAGCAAGACCTTGCCGCCGGAAGCTGAATGATACCCCGATGCGATAGAGGCCTTACGTTAATCGCGAGCCTCATTTTCAGCTTGTTTTTCCGCCTCGCGCGCCGCTTTTGCGTCTTCTTTAAGGGCATCGAAGAACACTTTTTGGAAATCGCGCCGTGATTTTGTAGCCTCGGTCAAGGCCGCCTTTGCCGCAGCGCAGCTATCCCGGCCAGCTTTATCCCTGACGTTAGATTTATGGCAGGCTAAATCAATGCTATCCTGCGCCTCAAGCTCTTTGCTGTGAAGGATCACAAATGGGTCGACCAGTACCTCCGACCCTTCCGGCGCTAACCCTAAAACAACCGGGTTCGGAAACAGATTTTTATTGGCTCCGGACGCTGCATCGATCAATAACATGCTCCCCGAAACAGCAAGTGCAGGCGGCAAGGCTGCTGCGGCCGCCGATGATGAAGATGTAGTCGCCACTGTGACCGAGCTGGCAGGAACATTGATCAGTCCATAGCTAAAAGCATTCAAGCTTGCCGACACAATCGCCCCTGATAATTCCGCTATAACTGTCGTCAAAGCCGCCGCCGTTGCGGCTCCCAGTGCTGCACTGCCTGTCACTGTCGCAGTCGTGACGAACATATTACCCGCGAATGAGCCTTGCCGGCCCGAGCTATCAACAAAGATTTTACCGGGTTCATAGCCTTCGTGCTCAACGGTCGCGATAAAACGAGAGTGCCGTGAGAGTTTGATTGAGCACGGCGTCGGCGCGCAGCCTATGAATTCTTTTTCCAATGAAGGGTCCTTGGCGCGCCTCTTTTTACTGTCCCGCGTCTCCAGCGAAGTCGTGACAATCGCGCCTTGGGGGGCACTATCAATCCGAAAGTGATCCGATGCGCCGTGGTTAACCGTTGCGCATGCTGGAAGCCAGCAGCAGACTAGCAGAAAGACATAAAAACGCACCATTATTCATCCTCCGCTTTTGGATTGTCCGCCGCGTTATCATTCTCGGCATTTTCCGGCGCCAAATAAACTGTCACAGGATTTGGCGAAAGCGACAAATTAGCGCCTGAAGCAATATCAACAACGGGCCCAACGCCGTAAAACAGCGCAGATGTGAGCATACCGCCATTTATGGGAATACGTTTAAGCAAATCGGTTTTCCCGGCCACCACATGACTGCCGGTGGGCAGTCCCGCAACAATGGATCCGGCACGCAGAGCCGCCGAACCTGTTTCCCATGTCGAGATGACCTTAAACTTAATTGGATCATATCCCGGCTTGCTCATCGTCACGACCGTGTTGGCACGGCGCGGAAAATTGATTGAGCACGGCGTTGGCGCGCAGCCAAAATAATTACTTTCAGTGCCGTCATCATAGACCAGAGACTTTCTAGACATCATGTCACTCTGAGCCTTCGCCCCGTCCGGTACAGAAACAATGCTGACCCGTTCATGGGTGCCGCGCGTCGCCGTCGCGCATCCCGAAAGCCATACACCCAATATTATCAACAGCAGTCCGTATCTCATCATCAGCACCTCTGATATGAATATGCAGGCGTTCGTATGAAATTCAATTAAGGTCGCGTTTCAGTCTGTTTCAGACAGCCGCAAAACCTCGCCCGCAAGATAAAGCGAGCCGCAAATCAAAATACGCGGCGGCTGGTCATGGGCGTCTTTGCGCTGCCGTTCTCCCATAGTTATCGCCGCATCAATGGCTGCCGGAATGCTGTCAGCGGCCTCCCCGCGAATGCCTCTGCCTTGCGCAAGTTCCAACAATGTTTCCGCAGCCAGCGATGTGTGTCCTGGAATGTCAACAGCGACAAGGCCGCTCGCCAGTCCCTCAAAAGACGAGAGAAACGCGCCCGCATCTTTGTTCGCCAAGATACCCATGACCAGAATTAAAGGACGCGGCGCTCGCGCTTCGAGCGCGCCCATCGCCGCTGCCAAAGCCCGTCCCGCGTGCGCGTTGTGGCCGCCGTCAAGCCAAAGTTCACCATCTACTGCGTTGACCTTTTCGGCCAACATGCCGGTTGTTAAGATCTGCATGCGGGCTGGCCAACGCGCCGCTTCGAGGCCTCTCGCGATAGCCCGGGGCGTAATCTGCATATGCAGCGCGGCTGCAATGGCAAGCCCTGCATTCATAATTTGATGGGCGCCGGGCAGAGCGGGCATGGGCAGATCTAAAACCTGCGTCTCGTCTTCATAAACAAGGCGGCCCCGTTCTTCATAACAGCGGTAATCCTGGCCCCACACTCGCGGTCTTATGCCAAGCTTATTGGCCTCCGCGTCCAGCACTGCATAGACCAAAGCTGTCTGCGATCCGATAATGGCTGGCGCGTGCCATTTAAATATACCCGCTTTTTCGCGGGCAATACCGGCCAAGTCCCGGCCTAAAAACTCCGCATGATCATAATCAATCGGCGTAATAGCCGTCACCGCAGGGTTCTCTATGACGTTTGTAGCGTCAAACCGCCCGCCTAGCCCGACTTCGATCAGGCAAATATCAGCAGGGCTTTCTGAAAACGCCAGATAGGCTGCCGCCGTTGTGGCCTCAAAAAATGAGAGCGGCAGGCCGTCATTGGCGGCGCGAACGCGGCTTAAAACATCAATCAGCGAAGCATCGCTAATCTCTCGTGAGCCAACCACGATCCTCTCGCGGAAATGCACGAGATGCGGTGAGGTATAGACATGTGCCTTGAGGCCTTGGGCTTCCGCCATCGCGCGCAGCATCGCCGTGGTTGAGCCTTTGCCATTCGTCCCCGCAACATGGACCACAGGCGGCAGCTTCAAATGTGGGTCGCCCAGCGCGCTTAAAACGCGCTCAATGCGCTCCAGCCCTAAATCAATTTTTTTAGGGTGCAGCGCGGTCAGGGCCGCTAATGCCGATTCGACTGTGTCTGCCATAACTAGGCAGCAGCGGACGCGGTCGCTTCTTGGGGCAAGTCATGGGCATCTGTGTGGCAAAGAACAGATAATATTCGCCCCAAAGCCGCGCGCATATCTTGGCGCGGCACAACTTTGTCGACCATGCCTTTTTCTTGCAAATATTCTGCTCTCTGGAAGCCTTCCGGGAGTTTTTCGCGGATCGTATCTTCAATCACGCGCGGGCCGGCAAAACAAATCAGCGCGCCCGGCTCTGCGAGATGAATATCGCCAAGCATAGCGTAACTGGCCGTTACCCCGCCTGTTGTCGGGTCACACAGCACGACAATATAGGGTAGGCCCGCTTCGCGCAGTTCTTGAACCGCAATGGTCGTACGCGGCATTTGCATCAGCGAAAGCGCGCCTTCCTGCATGCGCGCGCCGCCAGCAGCCGTGAAAACGATGAAAGGCAGCTTGCGCTCCACGGCGACTTCGGCGGCTTTTATGAAACCCTCGCCCGCTGCCATGCCCAATGAGCCGCCCATAAAGGCAAAATTTTGTACAAGGACTACCGTTTCAATACCGTGGATTTTTCCAATCGCAATCGTCATCGCGTCTTGCTGCCCTGTCTTACTGCGCGCAGCCTTCAGCCTGTCCGTATATTTCTTATCATCCTTGAACTTCAGCGGATCTTTGGGAACCTCAGGCACAGCAACCGTTTCATAGCTATCATCATCAAATGTATAGGCCAATCGCAGCTCGGGGCCGATTCTCATATGATGGCCTGCGGGCGTGACATGCATCAAGCCGGGCAAGTCCGCACAGAAAACCATTTCACCGGATTTCGGACATTTGATCCAAAGATTATCCGGACTGTCCTTCTTGGTGAAAATATTTTTGACGCCGGGAGGCGTGAGTTTTGTAAGCCAATTCATAGCCGCGTTTCATGCCTTATTTTCTTCGCATGAGCAATAGCGCTCTTGCGATAGGTGTGAGTAGTGCGCCGCTCACGCTCACCAATATGTGATGATAATGTTCAGTTCTATTTGCTGCGTAACGCCGTATATGCATACAAACGCCATAACCAGAGACGCTCGATATGAAAAAAACACTTTTTATCACAACCTTTATGCTGGCCGCTTGCGCCCCCGCTCAGACGACTGAGCCGCAGCCACAGACCCCCGCGCCGTCATCTAGCATTACGGATACGGCTATTTTTGCCGGCGGCTGTTTTTGGTGTGTTGAATCTGATTTTGAAAAACTCCCCGGCGTTATTACAGCTGTATCCGGTTACACGGGCGGGCGCACAGAAAACCCGACCTATAAACAGGTCACCAATACAAATACTGGCCATTATGAAGCTGTGAAAATTACTTTTGATCCAGCGGTTGTTACCTACCCTGAACTGGTTGAGTATTTCTGGCGCAAGGTCGATCCCACCGATCCTACGGGGCAGTTTTGCGACAAAGGCGAGAGTTACCGCACGGCAATTTTTGCCCGCGCCGATCAAATGCGTTACGCCGCCGAGTCAAAAGAAAACCTTATACAAAACAAGCCCTTTGCTGCTCCCATTGTGACTCCGGTGCTCGAAACCTCCGAGTTTTACGATGCGGAAGAGTATCATCAGGATTATTACATCAAAAATAAACTGCGCTATAATTATTACCGAAAGTCATGCGGCCGCGACAACCGCCTCAAACAATTATGGGGTGAATGAGCAATAGAGATATAGACACTAACGCGTTTGCGTGGGTGTGTAGCCATACCCAGCCCACAAATCCAGTTGCCGCCGCTTGCCGCCGCCCAGATCAATATCCAGCGGCTCTAGCCGGACCAACCGTTTAAAATCGGCTTCCATTTCATCCACATAATCCGGATGATAATTGATAAAGAGCACTGGCCCTTCGCTTGCAGACAGCGGATATGTCAGCTCCGCATGATTAACCGCATGGGTTTGATACATCCACATCTTCAGCGGAAGCGTGTCTTCGAGGCCGTAATATTTTAAATCATAGAAAATGATACGTTTGTCTGTGACCACCACAGAAAATGCCTGTCCGTCATGCCCTACGGCGATACGGCTCTCTAGCACTTTGACCGTTTCCGGCCACGCGCGTAGACGTTTGAAGCTGTTGGCCAGACCCAAAGCATCCGTCACCGCTGGGAAGATCACTAAAACCGCAAGCGCGGTGCCCATCACTGCGTTCAGCCCTGCCCCGCCTTTCATCCACGCTTTCAAGCGCGGCCAAAAATGCAAACCGTAATGGGCGGTTAAAATAGAGGCGGCAACATAGGCCGTAACCGCCCAATTAGCGTTTGCGCGGGATATGAGAGCCTGAAAGGAAATAATCAAAAGCGGGGATAAGACAAAGGCTGCGATCCATATGGCGGGCGGGAGAAGCCGCCGCTGCAACGCTGCTTTCAAGGCCAGCACTAATAAAACAAGGGTTATAGGTCCAAACACGACAAGCTGGTCTGCCCAAAATGTGAGGAGCTCGCCGGGGTGAAACGGGATGCCGCTTTCTAAATTGGCGTTCGCCGCCGTGTGAGACAAGGTGGCGAAATCATTATTGAGGTTCCAGACAATGTTCGGGGCTATGATAATTAGCGCCAGCAAACCTGCCATATATCCCTTGGCAGAGTTGAGCCCTCGGCGCGTGGCCGGATCAAATAAGAACGCAAGACCCAAGGCGGGAAGAAAAAACAACATCGCATATTTGCTCAGCATACCTAGCCCGAACGCTATGCCCAATTGCGCCGCCCGTCCCCATGTGGCCTGCTCGCGTAAATGCAGCCACGCATTCATCGCAAGCGCCCAACATAAAAGCAGCGGCACATCAGTGCTGACAATGCCCGATGACAACCAAAGCGCCGGCATAGTGATATAAAGCAGCGCTGCCCAGAACCCGGTTCGCGCATCAAAGGCCAGCCGCGCCGTACAAAAAATCACAAAAGCTGTTAAACTATGCAGGATCGGCGACGAAATACGCACGGCCCATTCGGCATCGCCGAATACGCTCGTTGTTGCCGCAATGACCCACGCAATCATGGGCGGCTTTGTGAAATATCCCCAATCGAGGCTTTTCGACCAATCCCAATATTGCGCTTCGTCGCCATGAAGGCCGAGCGGCGATAGGAACAACCCTGCGAGCCGGAAAAGCAGAAGGCCTGCAATAAGCCCTAAAGTCCAACGCAGATAATTCGGAGATGTGTCTGTCATACCGCCTCTTGCCAAACACGGGCGTAAATTGCCAGACACAATATGTGACCGATTTGTCATGCGCTGGCTCGCCCGCATGCATAAAACTTTGTAATTTGTTAACCCTGTTTGCGGACTATCCTGCGCACGTAACCCGCCCGTAAGGATAAAGCTATGCCCGTTTCATTGACGTCGATATCTAAGATCATTACCTGCGCAGCGGTCGGAATCATCCTATCGGCCTGTGCCACAGCGCCCAACAATCCGACAGGCCAAAGCGGCGCGCAAAACCAGCAGACCCAGTCCCCTCCGCAGGTCGAGACATTTGAGCGCAATGAATTGGTCGGAAGTATATCAACGCATTTGGGCGTAACGTCCGAGTCCGCCGCGTCAGTGATTGCCAAACTGTTTGAAGATCGCGGCCGTCCCGTGGGCTATATTACCGGCGAAGAAGGCGGCGGTGCATTAGGCATTGGCGTGCGCTACGGCGAAGGTACATTATGGATGAAAGATGGGCGGACACAAAAAATATTCTGGCAAGGGCCGACGGTTGGCTTTGACATGGGGGCTGATGCGTCCAAGGTGTTTACGCTGGTTTACGGTCTTAACGATCCAAATTA
Source organism: uncultured Caulobacterales bacterium (assembly GCA_964352275.1). GTDB lineage: Bacteria > Pseudomonadota > Alphaproteobacteria > Caulobacterales > Maricaulaceae > JACOMS01. The sequence continues at coordinate 30,866 of CAYGRF010000003.1, read as the reverse complement.
TCTGTTCCAGCGCTTTCCCGGTGTTGACGGGAGCGCGTTCCTGGTTGGCGGCATGGCTGTCAATTATCAACGCGCAAACGGGATTACGCTGGCTCCGGTTCGCTCTGGTGTTGGTGTTCGGCTGGGCGCAAATGTCGGCTACACAAGCTATACCAGCAAACGTAGCCTTATTCCGTTATAGAAGTATTCTACGCCTTTGGCTGTCGCCGGGGCAGTGACCAGCCAAAATATAGCGCGCAACCGCGAACGATAAATGCCGCAAGACCGCCGAGCGTCATGGCAATGGTTTGTTCAATACCTGCTCTGATAGCCACGCAGTACACTAACCCGCCGATCAGCGCCGCCGTCGCGTAGACCTCTTTCTGCAAAATGAGCGGGACTTGATTGCAGACGATGTCACGCAGCATCCCGCCAGCCGCCGCCGTCACAATGCCCATCGTGACGCTGATGGTTATATTGCCTGTCACCTCAAAGGCCTTGGATGCGCCAAGGACGCAAAACAATGACAAACCCACCGCGTCGGCCCATTCCAGCGCGCTGAGCCGCCGCCCTATTCTGGGCGGGAAAGCATAGATAAAAATGGCGGCCGCAATCGCCAGCCATATATAAATCGGCGCGCCCAGCCAAAACACAGGCACATCTAGGATAAGATCGCGCAAAGTCCCGCCGCCAATCGCCGGAAACATAGCCAGAACCACATGGCCGAATATATCCATATCACTCCGGTTCGCCGCCAAAGCCCCGGTCAAAGCGAAAACAAACACGCCCGCAAGGTCAAAGAAATAGATGAAGGTCATTCGCACACAGCCTTTTTACGCCGAGGGTCAGCGCGTCTTTTGATACTATCCCGGTTAACACAGAACCACACACACAATGCAATGGCGTAGTAGTATAAAAACCGACATTACAACATCCACCCGTCACTCACGCATAAAAAAGGCCCGGCAAATGCCGAGCCTTTGTGTTGCTGCTTAAGAAAACTACCAGATTTTGACGCGTTTTTCCGGCGGCAGGTAAAGCGCGTCGCCCGGCTGAACGTCAAAAGCTTCGTACCATGCATCGAAATTACGGACGATACCGTTGGCCCGGTATTCACCGGGGCTGTGAGGGCCGGTTTTGACCTGGTTGATTAACGCGTCTTCGCGGAATTTACGTTTCCAGATTTGACCGTAAGCGAGGAAAAACCGCTGATCGCCCGTAAGGCCGTCAATAATCGGAGCCTCTTCGCCGCCCAATGACTTTTTATACGCAGCGTAAGCCATTGTAATACCCGTTAAATCCCCGATATTTTCACCGAGGGTCAGGCGGCCATTCAGATTGACACCCGGCACGGGCTCAAACTCGCTATATTGAGCTGCAAGCTCGGCAGAGAGGGCTTCGAAAGCTTTGCCGTCTTCCTCTGTCCACCAATCGCGCTGCTCACCATTGCCGTCTGTTTTGCGGCCCTGATCATCAAATCCGTGGCCCATTTCGTGGCCGATGACGGCGCCAATCCCGCCGTAATTGACAGCCGGATCCGCGTTCGGGTCAAAAAACGGCGCTTGCAGGATAGCGGCCGGGAATACAATCTCATTGAGCGATGGTCGATAATAGGCATTAACCGTTTGCGGGTTCATACCCCACTCGTCTCGGTCAATCGGGCCGCCGAGCTGCCCAATCATATCATTCCAGCTCCAAACATTAGACGATTTCACTGTGCCAATAAGGTCAGTGCGATCAACGCTTAAGTCTGAGTAATCTGTCCATTTATCAGGGTAACCGATTTTTGGATTAAATTTTTTCAGCTTGTCCTGCGCTTCAACTTTGGTGGCGTCATCCATCCACTCAAGATTATCGATACCGTCTTTAAAAACAGCGCGAAGGTTCTCAACCAAATCCAGCATTTGAACTTTGGAGTCAGCCGGGAAATGCTTCTCTACATACACTTTTCCGACAATTTCACCCATAGAGTTATCTATTGCGCTAACGGCGCGCTTCCACCGCTCGCGCTGTTCTTCCGTGCCGCGCAGCGCTGTGCCGTAAAACGCAAAGCTCGCATCATCAATCCGCTTGGGCAGGTAAGCCGCCATGCCGCTCATATAATGGGCGATCATGTAATCCTGCCAGACCTCAACGGGTGTCTCGCCGAATATTTTCGCAAGGCCTTGCAGCGCGTCCGTTTCGCGGACAATAAATGTGTTTTGGTCATCAAGACCCGACGAGCCAAGCATATCGTTCCACGGAAAGCCGGGCGCAAACGCGATTATCTCATCAACCGTCATTTTGTTGTAGGTCAGGCTTCGGTTGCGGCGCTTTTCGGGCGTCCAATGAACTTTGGCCATCTCAGTTTCCATGGCCATGACCGCAGCAGCGCGGCTGCGGGGATCATCAACGCCGGCTTCTGAAAGCATGGTTGTCAGGAAATCCACATAGGCGGCGCGTTTTTCGTCTTCGCTCTCGCCTTCATCAAGATAATAGTTTCGGTTGGGCATACCGAGACCCGATTGGGTCATGTAAAAGATATAGTTCTCAATATCTTTAACGTCGACATCCACCCATCCTGCGACAGGGGAGTTGATACCAAGCGCGGGATCGCCCATCAGGCGGGCGACATCGGCGTGGGATGCGGCGCTTCGGATTGCGGCAATATCCGCCTCAACCGGGGCGAGGCCCTTGGCTTCAATGGCGTCCAGATCCATAAAGGCCGCGTAAAAATCACCGATTTTTTGCTCTTCTGTGCCTTTGGCGGCATTTTTGGCTGATGCTGCCTCGATGATGTCACGGACGCGCTCGCTGGATAGATCCCTAAGCATCGTAAACGCGCCGTAGCTGGATTTGTCCGCAGGGATTTCCGTCGCGTCAAGCCATGTACCGTTGACATATTCAAAGAAATTATCGCCCGGTTTGACGGAGGTTTTCATCGCCGCCATGTCGATCCCGAATGTGCCCAGAACGGGCGTGGTTACGGCTTGGGTTTGGACGTGTTCAGCCGCCGCCATATCGTCTGATTTCGTCTCAGGCGAATTACATGCCGCGAGTGTGAGTGCGAGAAGGCTCGGCACAATCAAATGTTTCAAACGCATATCGTTTCCTTTTCAGTCTATAATCGTTGGTGGTTATTCAGCCGGTTAAGGCCGTCCATCGCCTAGAGCGGCTTTCGCCTCCTCAGCCTCAAAATCATCCAGCGCCAGAGACATCGCTGGGTCGTAACTGGAACCCAGAGGCTCTTGCTTTACCCCTGTCCAAAGGCCTTTCGCTGTCCGTTTAATATCGACGCCCATGGCGTACATGGCCGGAACGAGGAACAAGGTCAGGAAAAAATCAAATAATACGCCAAAGGCCAACGCGACAACCAATGGTTTTAAGAACTCCGCCTGAGCCGAATTTTCCGCGAGCATTGGCAGGATGCCGACAAAAGTCGTGACCGAGGTCAGCAAAATCGGACGAAAACGGGCTACACACGCATCCAGCATCGCTTGGTACGCCCCCGCGCCTTTCGCCCGCAGCTTGTTTACATAATCAATCAAAACAAGGTTATCATTGATCGCCACACCCGCAGCAGCAAAGAAGCCGAACCATGACATGATATTTGTTGTAATGCCCGTAGCGACCGCGCCAAACACCATGCCGACAAAGGCAAAGGGAATGGCCACTAAAATCAGCAGCGGCTGGGCGTAGGATTTAAACGCAATCGCCAACATCATATACATCACGACCAGCATCAATAAGCCATAGATAACAAGCTCCATCATTTGGCGCTTTTGCTCTTCATCAACGCCCACTAAAATACGTTCAGCGCCGGGATGGCGGATTTCCCATTCCGGCAGGAAGTTGGCCTCTAAATCCGTCATGATTTCCTGGCGCGCTTCCGGGCCGCCTTTGAGCACTGCGCCCGTATAGGCGACTTGTTTGCGGTCACGGCGGTTAATCCGCGATACACCCGGCGCGAATGTCACATCGGCGACTTGGAACAGAGGCACTTCAACGCCGGTATTGGTTCGAATGCGAAGGTTCTTGAGGCTATCAATGGAATCGCGGGCTTCTTCAGGGTAGCGGACAACCACGCGGACATCTTCGCCATTACGCGGCAGACGCTGAACTTCTTTGCCAAAGAACGCTTCGCGGACTTGTTGAGACACGATCCGTAAATCAATCCCAAGGGCTTCCGCGCCGGGACGCAAGCTGAACTGCATTTCCTGTGCGGAACTTTCAAAATTATCCCAGGTGCGCGCGACTTGGCCGTAGCTTTCCAGTTGCGTTTTGAGATCTGTAATCGCTGAGATCAAATCCTCAGAACTTCTTGCCGAGACACCAAAGAACAGCCCGCGGCCACCGCCGCCGCCGCCCGAATTGATCGACACCCGGTAAGCATCCGGAATATCGCCGAGATATTCTTCAAACTTTTGTTCGATTTGCGTATTCGACAATGTATCCCGCTTCTCAAGCGGTGCGAGCCCTAAAAATGCCGTCACGGAATTGCCTTGGACAAAACTTCCCGGCTGAGGGATGATGTCATAATCGACGCCAAAATCTGCTTGGCCATTATCGTTCACTTTTTGGACAGTCGCGATCAGCCGGTCTTGGATTTCTTCAAGCCGCGTGAAAGATGTCCCTTCCGGGAAGCTGATGCGAACTTGCATCATGTCGCCGCCGACACTGCCCTCTGGATCCCATTTGGCGTAACCCGCTTTCATCGCCCCCACAGATAAAATAAACAGCGCCACGAAAACCGAGAACGTCACATACCGATTGCGAATACAGAAAGCGGCGACAGGCCGGAATACGCGCTCGGCAAAATTGACAAGGCTTTGCGCGATATTGTTCTGGAGGCGGATGATTCGGTTTTTAGAATTTTGATCAATCGGTTTCAAATGCCGCAAGTGAGCTGGCAGAATAAAGAATGATTCTATCAAAGAAAATGTCAGCGCAGCAATGACAACGAACGTAATTTGGGACGTGATCGTCACCGCAGATACAGACAAAAGCGCCCAAGGCGCAAAGGCGAGCATCGTCGTAATAACCGCAAAAAATACGGGCTTGGCCACCATTGACGCGCCGCCAATCGCGCCGCGCTCGCCGGTGATGCCGTTTTCGACATGTAAGTGAATGCTCTCGCCAACAACAATCGCGTCATCGACAATAATCCCGATCACCAACAAGAATGCGAAAACTGAGAAGATATTAAATGTAATGCCCATGAGAGGCGAAATCGCGAGCGCGCCCATAAAGGCAATCGCAATCCCAACGCTGACCCAAGCGGCGACCGCAGGGCGCAAAAATAAACATAAGAGTATGAGCACAAGCACCATGCCAAGAAGCGCGTTGCTGAGGATGAGCTTCATCATACCCGAGAAGCCTTCGGCTGCGTTACCCCATATTTCTATTTTAATGCCTTCGGGCAGCGTTTTATTCCGCGCTTCAACATATTTCTCAACAGCGGCGGCAGTGCCCGTAATATTACTTTTTTCCGGCGACAATATGCGCAGGAACATGGCGGAATAGCCTTTATATTCCGAGTCGAAATTATAGTCTTCAAACCCGTCAATGACGGTGGCAATATCTTTGACACGGACAATACCGCCATCGGCAGACTGGCGAACAATAATTTCTTCAAATTCTGATTTAGAGTCGGCAAGATTACGGGTGCGCAATTGAAGTTTGCCTGCGGAGGTTTCAACCTCGCCGGAAGATGAGTTAAAGGATGACCCTGCGATCGCTTGGGAGACTTGCGAAAAGGTCAAATTAAAGCGCCGCAGAGCCTCTTCGGAGATCTCAATCGTGATTTCTTCTTCGAGCTTTGTGATCATTTGCGTCAGCTCGCCGCCCGGCAGCTTCGCCATTTCTTTTTGAATGTCTATGGCGAGGCGCTGGAGGTCTTTGCGGTCCAAAGTTGTCCCGTATAGCGCCAAATACATATAATCGACTTCGAAGTTTCCGCGCCGCGTTAGCAGCCTAAATGCGTCCGGCGGTAGGTTATTGATACTATCAACGCGGGCTTTAACCTCATCGAGTATGCGGTCATAATCAGCCTGAACAAGCGTATGGATCGTGACAGATCCGCTGCCCTCACGGGCGTTAGCTTCGACATAATTGATGCCGTCAATGCCTTCGATGGCTTGCTCGACGCGCGAAATGATTTGTTCCTGAATGTCGTTGGGCGATGCGCCAAGCCAAGCGCCGGAAACGGAAATTGTAGTGAGTTTCGGCGCGGGGATAAATTCCCGCTCCATGCGCATAAAGCCGAAAATCCCCATCAAAATGATGGCGACCATCAGCAGGTTGGCTGCGATTGCGTTCTTAACCCACCAAGCGATTAGTTTGCGCATTATCCATCTCCCTCGGTAGAGCCGGAACCATCGCCGTCATCACTACTTTCATCGGACGTTTCATCATCCTTTTTTTCAGTATCTGCGTCTTTGTCTTTTTTCTTCCGCCCGAAAATCCCGCGTTTCTCTTTGTCCTTTTTCTCGTTGGCTTCAGCGACTTTTTCTTCCTTAGGCTTTTCCTTTTCTTTCGGCGGCTCAACCAGGACAATTGTCGCATCATTGGCGTCAAGCGCTTTAAAGGTCAGGTTGAGCTGCGATCTCTCTAGCGGAGACGTAATCACAAGCTCGCCCGGCTCAACGCCGCTTTGCAGAACGGCGCGCTGTGCGTTCGTATCCAGAACAATGACATCACGGCTTGTCGCCTTGCCCTTATCGTCAACCACATAGACTTTATCTTCGGGCCGGAGCGCGTCACGCGGAATAACGATACTGGCCTTAAGCGTAAGGCCCGTAATCTCCGCATCAACAAAAAGCCCGGGAGCCATGGGAACTCCGTCTGTGCTTGCGCCTTTGCCGTAGGGATCAACAACCTCGGCAATCGCCGAGATCGCGCGGGTCTGCGGATTATACGACGCGTCAGTGCGCATAATCTTACCGCTCCATACGCGGCGCTTGCCCGCAATCACCGTGCTGAGAATCACGTCCGGCGCAGCTTCCCGGCTGGGCGCGGTGTAAGCAATCGGTACATTCATACGGGTCAAATCCGCATCCGTAAGTGACAGCGGCACTTCGATAATGTCTGTTGAGAATATTTTCGCGAGCCGAGTTCCCGGGCCGGTAAACTGGCCAATATCAACAAAGGTCTCGCGGATACGGCCATTAAACGGCGCAACAATGCGCGTACGCGAGAGTTGAAGCTTGGCATTATTCAGATCCGCCATCGCCGATAGCAGGTTTGCGTCCGCCTCGGCCATTTGCGGTTTCCGCAGCGTCAGATCCGACGGGTCTCCCTCGCCAAGCTCGGCCCAATCTTGCCGCGCGATTTCGCTTTCCGCTTTTTCGCGGACAATGACTTGCTGCGCGCGCGCGACTGAGGCTTCGGCGCGAATAACGGCAACATTATAGTCTGCTTCTTCAAGGCGGAGAAAAACATCGCCTTTTTTAAAGGCACCGCCCGAAACAAATTGCGGCGATACGTAGATTACTTTGCCGCCGACTTGGGGAACAAGATCGATTTCCGTTCTTGGCCGCGTTTGCCCCTGCACCGTCACATCCAGAGTGACCGTATCAGATATAGCCTGCGTCGCCATAACTGCGAGTGTTGGATTGGCGCGCTTTGTGACTTCAGGTTTGGGTTTTGTCGCTTGCATGATGGCAAAACCGGCAACACCGGCCAGTATGACCAAAATAGGAACAAGGATAACGAGAACCTTGCGAAGCAGACCTCCTTCTTGCTGTTTGTCTTGAAAGTTATCCATTACGGAATGTCCCTAAAATAATTATATGCAACCTATGGCGTGTTTTCAGCGAAAATAATAGCTAATTTTCGGCCAATAACAGGGCGTTCACGGGCAAATTGCCCTGCTCACCGCCGCCAAGCGCCACATGTAACCTGACGCGGTTTGCAAGCCGTTCTTTACGAGATCCAATGAGTTGGCTTTCTGCGGAAATGCGCCGTGACTGTGCGTCCAGAAGCTGTAGGATACTGGCAAGCCCCTCGCTATATCTCAGTTCCAAACGGCGCTCAGCCTGAACCGCCTCTTCAAGGGATACACGCAGGGCCGCCTCGCGCTCCTCAAGGCGTGTTTCCGCATCCAGAGCATTTTCAACCTCCAGATACGCCGCGAGTGCAGTGCCTGCATAAGATTCCAATTGCTGTTCAAGTACGGCTTTTTGCTGCTCCACATTGGCTTTTAATCGCCCCCCTTGAAAAATAGGCTGCGTCAGCCCGCCAGCCAGAGATGCCACCAAAGCATCAATATCAAACAGATTATTTAGCCCTGTGCCGCCCGCATTCACGCCGCCGGAGAGGCTCAGGCGCGGCAAAAGTGCCTTTCGCGCGACGTCGACTTGCAACCCAGCAGACTCCATACGCCGCTCAGCGGCAATAAGATCGGGGCGGCGGCGTAGTACCTCTTGAGGGTCGTCCACACCCGTCAGGACCGGAAGTTCCGGCAGGTCAACCGCCGCTTCAATGGCTTCAGCCGGATAGCGGCGCAATAAGACTTCGAGATTTCTGGCGAGCGCGGATTGCCGCTGTAAGCGCGTTGCCTGCAAGGCCTGCGCGTTCGCAACCGCAGAGCGCGCCAGACGCACATCACTGGACCCCGTTACGCCGCCTTCAAAGCGGCGGGTTGTCAGCCGCAAGGCCCGTTCTTGCGTGCTCACATCGCGGACTGATAATTCCGACAAAAGCCGCGCTTCGATAAGATCAAACCATGTTTGCGCAACCTGCCCCGCGACAGACAGACGCGTCGCTGCAAAATCAGCCTGCAAAGCACCCGCGTCAAGCTCGCTTGCAGCAACGCCGTCCTTTAAGCGCCCCCAAACATCGGCTTCCCAACTGGCGTTCACGCCAAAACCCAAACCGGTATTATCACCGAGCGCGCTATTGCCCCGCTCTGTCCGGCTAACGTCAGCGGACCCACTCACGCTGGGCAAAAGATCGGCTGCCGATATATTCGCCCGCGCTAACGCCGCTTTAAACCGCGCTTCAGCCACGCGGACATTGGTATTGGCGCTAAGTGCCTCGTCCACAAGCTGCGGCAGCACGCTGTCTTCAAAACTGCCAACCCAGTCGGTTGTGGGTAGGTTTTCAGGTACCGTTTCAACCCAGTCCGCTTGCGGGGGCGCAGGAACAGACGCCGCTACAGGGGTGGGCTCAGGGCGTATATCCAGAGTTTGACACCCTGCAAGCCCCAGAAAACTAACCGATAATATTAAGACAGTGCGCATTTTGATCTCCATGCTCCCTTAATATGACCAAAACAGCGAAAGTCAATTATTATTTATCGAAAAACAATAATATTGAATAAATTTAACTCGCCCACATTATCTTCCATATTCCTACGCAGACGAACCTAAAGACTGACGCAACCGTCATGATAATTTCATCAAAATAATCTTGTTTTATGGCCACATTCAGCGTTTACCACTGAGATATGACTGACACGAAAAAACTCGCGATCCTGAAACGTCTCGATATGGCTGCACCTTGGCTTGTCGGCAGTCTTATTATCATGGGCTTGGGCGCATTTGCCGGTGTGCCGCTTATCACTGTCAGCGTTGCCTTGGCTCTATATTGCGCCGCTTTCGCCGTGTTCATCCTTATGCGGCGTTTCGATCTTTCACCGATTGCTGCGGACAGCGTTCCAAAAACCGTCAGCGATGTGGAGGCGTCCCTGAGAGAACAAGCCCGGCTGGCGGACGGATTCGCTGAAGCCGTCATCATCATCAATAAACGCGAGCGGATTTTATATGCGAACCCAGCCGCGAAAACTCTGTTTACGATCAATGAAATTGGCAGTCCTCTATCGAGTATTATACGCGACCCCAATGTTCGCGAGCTTGTGGCACAAACCTTAAAGGGCGAAAATCCCGCGCCCGTGAGATACCATATAGAAACACCTGTGGAGCGGCACATTCGGGTCATGAGCTCACGCCTTATATCTGAGAAAGAACCCGATAAACTCCGGCGGGCTATCATTGTATTTTACGACATAACCGACATTGTCCGCGTCAATACAATGCGCGCCGATTTCCTCGCTAATGCATCACACGAGCTTAAAACGCCGGTCGCGTCTCTGCTCGGCTATATTGAAACATTACGCGGCCACGCCAAAGATGATCCCGAAGCCCAAGAAGCCTTCTTGATTATCATGCAACAACAGGCTGAGCGTATGCAGCGTTTAATAGATGACTTGCTGTCCCTTCGCCGCATTGAAATGGTTGAGCACCTCGCGCCCAATGAAACGGGGGATCTGTTTTTGGCGACCCGCGCCGCCATGGAAGCCATCAAGCCTATGGCGAAAAAACGGGGCGTAAAAATCAAATATGAAGGCCCCGAGGAAGTGTTGGTGACCGGCATTCAAGATGAACTCGTACAGCTTGTCTTAAACCTATTAGACAATGCGGTGCAATTTACGCCTGAAAAAGGCGTGGTTAGGCTCAAAATGACCATCCTTGATATGTGGCAGCCCCAGCAGGCCTTTACGCAGGATGGTACATTTGAGGCGGGGCACAGGCGGCGCATTGTCGAACTCGACCATACAGAGGGCCGTTTTGCCCGCCTGCAAATTCGTGATGAAGGCCCCGGCTTTGCCCGCGAACACTTGCCACGCCTTGCCGAACGGTTTTACAAAATCATAGACCAAAGCGGCGCGGCAAAACGCGGAACCGGGCTGGGTCTTGCCATTGTTAAACATATTACCCGCAGACACCGCGCTGGCCTATTTGTCGAAAGCGCGGCGGGACAAGGCACAGAATTTACAATCCTCATGCCCATTCCTGATGGATTTTAGGGTCTCTTCAGATTGAACCTCGCGGGGACGCTGCCTATTTATTCCAACTGTCACATCAGTGTCATGAATTTGTCATGCTTATGAGCGAGAGCGTTAAAGCATAGGCGCAGATGAATCGTGCCGGATCATTATAGATACAAAGCAGGTGAGTCCCGTGCGTCTTTCTAGCAGCAATGATAACACAATAGATATATTGTCCAACATACTGGCCGACTTTGGCGGGCATGTAGAGTCCATGCTTGGCCGAAGCCTATATACTGGCGTCAATCAGGGTAGGGTTGGTTTTGAGACAGAACGCCAACAAGCCGCACATTTTCGCAGGGTGATCGATGCGCGCATCGTACAAGCTTGCAGCGCAAAGGGAGCTCGGCCCTCCGATATTCGCCGCATAATTGTTATGGGGCATATCGCCTCCGAACTGGAGAACATTGCAGACTTAATATTTACATTAGATGCGCCTTTTGAGACTCGGTGCAGCGAAGAGATGGATCAGTATTTCAAGGCTTTAGGCTCAATGAAAAAACTCGTAAAAGCCCAGCTCACCACTGCACTGGACGCACTTTTGATCTTAAACAGTCAAAAGGCCCTGCAAGCTTGGATGAGCATCGCGGACATCCAAGAGATGAATATGACGCTTCTCAAAGAACATCTTACACTGATCAGCGCCAATATTCGCGGCGTGAATTTAGGCACCCATATTTTGCATGTATCAAAAACATTGGAGAAAATCGCCGATTGTTCCAAAAAGATAGCGCAATCCGTCTATGAAATCGCCACAGGAAAGGCCTTGCCCGCGCATCATACGCCCCGCAATGTCAAACCCCCAACACACGAGATGGTCTCATGAAACCCTATATCCTCATCGCCGAAGACGAAGACGCTCTGGCTACGCTGCTGGAATATAATTTTACCAAAGAAGGCTATGAAGTCGGCGTTGCCCGTGACGGCGACGAAGCCGTATTGCTCGCATCGGAGCGCACGCCGGATCTGATTATGCTTGACTGGATGATGCCGAAACTCTCCGGCGTCGAGGTATGCCGCCGCTTGCGCCGCCGTTCTGAGACCCGCACAACGCCTATTATAATGCTGACCGCCAGAGGCGACGAGACAGACCGGATCACGGGGCTTGATTACGGCGCGGATGATTATGTGGTCAAACCGTTTTCAACGCCGGAGCTTTTAGCCCGTGTGCGCGCTCTATTGCGCCGCGCTCAGCCGGGCCTTCTCGACGATATTATTCGCCAAGGCGATATTGAAATTGACATCAAGGCTTTTCGCGTCAAACGCGGGGATAATGATGTCCATTTGGGCCCAACAGAATTTCGTCTGCTCGATCATTTCATGCGCTATCCCGGCCGGGTGTTCTCCCGCGAGCAACTTTTAGATTCTGTCTGGGGCCGCGACGTCTATGTCGAAGCCCGCACAGTCGATGTCCATATTGGACGTCTGCGTAAGGCGCTTAAAAAAGCCGGCGGCAAAGACCCGATTAGAACGGTTCGCTCCGCAGGCTATGCCTTCGAAGCGATAACTAAAAAGCCTTAGCCGTTAACTCTAGCATTATTTGATATAGCGCGTTCCTGTTCGGGACGGCAACGCTTTGGGCGTAGCACCGCGTCGGCGGCTTGGCTGGTAGGCCACGCTGCAATGGGACTCACAATAGGGCTCACCCGCTTTAATCCGCCGTCCACAAAAGCGGAAATCAGACGCTGTTGGATCACCGATTGGCCACTTGCACATATGATCGCGAATCGTCAGGATCGTAGCATACTCCCCGTTTGGCAAAGGCTTGGCTTCAACCGGCGGCGGCGGCGGCGCTTCCTCGACAACAGCCGCGACTTTTGGAGTCCTCGGCGGACTGACAATACGGGTTTTCGCCTTTACAGGTTTTGTTCCCCGTACGGCAGCTGGGCGGGAGGGCTTGGCCCGGCCCGATAAACCCAAGCGGTGAACTTTGCCGATGACGGCATTGCGAGTCACGCCGCCAAGCTGCTTGGCGATCTGGCTGGCACTGAGGCCCTCAGCCCATAATTTCGTAAGAATTTCTACCCGGTCTTCTGTCCACGCCATGTGGTCCCCTTCTCATTTACATCAGTACAAAAAGCACTATCGGCCAACTTTGCGGCCTGTATACCATATCTAGTGTGCGCGTTCGAGCCCTAAAGCTCTTAACCACAACATATCGTACACATATGCGAGCAGACCACAAGATAGAGATTCCAAACTATCCACAAGATTCAATATCTAGTATCTGCCACCATAGGCAAAGCCAATACTCAAAAGGCAAAATATTTCTCAAATCAGGCTTGAGAGAGGCTTGGTGTGCGCGAACCCCCATGATAAGCCCCATAAAAGCAAGTTGGAACCTATTCATGAATTCATCCGTGACAGAAACAAAATCGCCCTCCCCTGCCATCCGTCAATTCGGACGCTTTAACGGGCTTGGGCTTTGGACCTTATACATAAAAGAGGTTCACCGCTTCATGCGCGTGGGCCCGCAAACCTTGCTCGCTCCTGTCATTTCCAACCTACTTTATATGACCGTCTTTGTTCTGGCTTTTGCCCAAAACCGTGGTGATGGCTCAGCAGAATTCATCACATTTTTAGCCCCAGGGCTGGTCATGCTTGGCATCCTGAACAACGCCGCAGCCAACAGCTCCTCTTCCATAATGACCGGGAAAATGATGGGATCGATCATTGATGTTTTAATGCCTCCGCTCTCGCATATTGAACTCGCGCTGGGTTATATTGGCGGGGCGGCAACGCGCGGCATACTCGTGGCCGTCGCTACCGCCATTGGGCTTTCCGTGTTTACAATATTATGGCCGATACATTGGTGGGCGGTGCTGTATTTTGGTATATCAGCCGCCACAATTATGGGTATGGTCGGCGTACTATCCGGCGTCTGGGCTGAGAAATTTGATCAGCTTGCTGTGGTCAACCAATTCTTTATTCTGCCGCTGAGCTTTTTGTCAGGAACATTTTATCATATCGATATTCTTCCTGAGCTTTTCCAGAAAATCTCACTCGCCAACCCCCTCTTTTACCTCATTGACGGGTTCCGGTATGGGTTCATAGGCGAGGCTGATGGCAATGTTATGATCGGCGTGGTATATGCCGCTATCCTCAACCTCATTTTATTTCTTGTCTGTTTGAAAGTATTCAAATCAGGCTGGCGCCTCAAAGCATAGGAGCTCATTATGGCCCAAGGTGATTATCTTTTCGATTGTTACGCCCCGCCCGCGCAGGAATTTGTCCGCGGCGAAGGCGCGTATCTTTACACAGAATCCGGCGAAAAATATCTCGACTTCATCGCCGGGATTGCGGTCTCAGGATTAGGCCACTCGCACCCTGCATTGATTGATGCCGTTAAGACACAAGCCGATAAATTATGGCACTTATCCAATATGTTCCGCATTCAGGGCCAGTATGAACTGGCCGAAAAATATTGCGAAGCCCTACCATTTGCCGGAAAAGTTTTCTTTACCAATTCCGGCGCGGAAGCAGTTGAATGCGCCATGAAAACCGCACGCCGCTATCATTACGACAATGGCGACCCGGAGCGGTATGAGATCATCACCTTTACCGGCGCTTTTCACGGCCGTACATTCGGCACTATCAATGCAGGCGGCAACCCGAAATATCTCAAAGGTTTCGGGCCAAACATTCCGGGTTTCATCCATCTCGAATTTGCCGATCATAAGGCCTTAAAGGCCCATGTATCGAGCAAAACAGCCGCCATTTTGGTTGAGCCTGTACAAGGTGAAGGCGGCCTGCGGCCCCTGCCGGAACAGTGCCTGCGCGGACTGCGCGAAATGTGCGATGAGCACGGCGCGCTTTTGATTTATGACGAAGTACAATGCGGCGCGGGCCGCACGGGGAAATTGTTTGCTCACCAATGGGTCGACGGCGCAGAGCCCGACCTTATGGCGACCGCCAAGGGCATGGGCGGCGGCTTCCCCCTCGGAGCCTGTATCGCCTCTGAAAAGGTAGCCTCGGTTATGGTACCCGGCACCCACGGCAGCACATATGGCGGCAACCCGATGGCGATGGCTGTCGGCAACGCAGTCTTTGACGAGCTCACAAAACCCGGATTTTTAGAGCATGTCGTCAAGGTCAGTAATTTCCTCAAGCAACAATTTGAGGGCCTAAAAGATGAATACCCGGACGTTGTGGCTGATGTGCGCGGCAAAGGGCTTCTGATCGGGATGAAGCTTAAAAAGCCAGCGATTGACGTGCGTAAAATGGCGCTGGCCAAAGGCCTTTTGGCAGGGTCAGCGGGTGACAATGTTCTACGCATGGCGCCTCCGCTGATTATCGATGAAACCCATGTTCGCGAAGCTGTCAAAATACTCAGTGAATGTTTTGAACAGGCTAGAAGTCTAGCTGACTTTGAGGGCTGAAATCCGGCGCGGTCTGTGCTATAGATAGCATATGCCGCGCTTACTTTACACGCTCCCCCTCACAGTGTTTGCTGTCCTGTCCCTAGCGGCATGCGCGACATCTGGCGGGGCTAAGTCTGAGCGCGAACTAGCGCCAAGCACGCTGCCCGAAGCCAAAGCAGGATTTGAAGCCCCGTCTTATGTCGCCTCATCGGATTTTATCCCCAGCGCACTTATGCGCAGCGGTGCCCATATAGTCGCGCCCGATGCCTATAATGACGGCTACGCCAATAGTTATAAGATCACGATGGGTGACCGCGAATTTATCGTTCAAGGCACAGACAAAGCCCTGCAAACCATCGCCGAAATCCATGCGGTTCAGATCCTCAAACAGGACAGCACGGCTGAGGTTATTGGCGAAACCGTTGCCGGGAAAATGAAGGGTCTGATTACGACGCCGCAGCGCGTGATCGAATCCGGTGTCAAGAAAATCAAGGATGCAGACACGGCCGCTGACGCCTTGATGGTGATACCCTCCGGACTTGGCAGCGTTTTAAAAAATGTCGGTGAAGGCCTGTATGAGGTCGGTAAGACAGGCGCGGCGCTAACCCAAGACGGGCTGGAGCAAACGGGCCTTAGCGGCGACGCGGGTTGCAGCGGCTCTGATTGCCTCAAAGAGACAGGCACAACCGCCAGAAAAGGGGCTGAGGAGCTGAGCGGCGCTGCGGCCAAAGCTAGGGCCCTGCACCGCAGCCTTGGCACCGATCCTTATTCTGATAATGCGGCCCTGCAAAGCCAAGTCCGGCGCATTGCTTATTCTGAGACTCTTTCGGGGCTCGGCT
Organism: uncultured Caulobacterales bacterium; assembly: GCA_964352275.1. Lineage (GTDB taxonomy): Bacteria > Pseudomonadota > Alphaproteobacteria > Caulobacterales > Maricaulaceae > JACOMS01. The sequence continues at coordinate 14,880 of CAYGRF010000003.1, read as the reverse complement.
TATCGGCGGGACTAACCGCCGCCGGCTTGCCGCCCGCCATTACTATTCTGCGCTCCAGCGTGAGCGCGATTAACCGCACAGAGTCTCTAATTGACTACTCGGATCCTTATGCAAGGCGGGACGCGGAAAAGGCGCGCGTAAAAACATGGGGTTTTACGGACGCCCAAATTGAGCAGTTTTATGATAATGCGGTCTTAACCCCAACATTGCGCACCCAAAGCTTAGCGGTTCTGGAAACCATCTCGCCGCTGACCGCGCGGCGATCTCTATTCGATCCCATGGCCAGCGCGCAGACCGAGTTTGTGGCGCGCTCGCATCTTACCACGCTGCGATATTTAGCTCAGCAGGCCAAGGATATTGATAATATGCAAATCGTTAGCGGACTGCCCTTCACCGCATTTCGCTTGCAAGGTAACCGGGCAATATTACTCATTACCGCCGATTATCTTCGCTGGACGCCGGAGCTGAAATCGGCCCTCGAGCGCTCCGCCGCACAGTCAGACGAACGCTACTTTGACACCATCGCCCTGCACGTTATCGGCAGGGCTTCACCGCTGGCCGAGAGCGAAATTGACTCTATGGGTATCGATATAGAGATTATTCCGCCTGCGCCCTATTCAAATTATGGCGGCTAATCTCGTTGTAGCTTTGCGGCGCATCTAACGAGAAGCATCCACGCCCGGTTTCGTGCCGTAAAATTGCGCCAGCCGTTCTAATGCCATAATCAATATGGTTTTTCCCGAGTTTTTCGCCCAGTTTTCTGACCGTTCCACCGCGTCCAAAGACCAATCTTCGCAGCACACAGCAATCACGGCCCGGTCGAGTCCCGGCCCTAAACAGGCAATGGCTTCGCTGACGCGTTTCCGGCGGTCGATACGGCTTAAAACAGCGTCTTCCGCTCGGCTATGCCGCCCGGAAATATCCGCGCCGGATGTTTGATAATTTTGTGTGGCAGAAAACCCTAATCCTCCCGTCATATAATCGCGCGCAAAATGCCGCCCGGCTTCGACCTGCGCCGCGCTGAGGATAGGGCGTCCGTAATGATCCTTCCGGCGAGCGAGGCGTTGCAGCACTGATAGACGGTAGCTCATCATTCCAGAATTAGGCCCGCCGCTTGCACAACCATCTAGCTTATCATAACGGCGGTCAGGATTGTCCCCGCCTTGCAGCTTTGCCTCAAGTGCGGGGCTGACATGGACGCGATCACCTGATCCTGTCAGCCAGCCGAGTTCCAGCATACGCTCGACAACATCCTTTTCAAGCCAGCACACCGGCTTTCGGCGGCGATTGCCGGATGGATAGGCGGCAAAGACGCCGCCAAAACTAGATCCAAACAAGACCGCATCATAGCGGAGCATATGCCGCAGCGTTTTTTCTTCATCGACGGTCATCATATCCCTAACACGCATCAGCCGGAATAGGCGCTTGGCGCAAAAAGGCCTCCAAGCGAGATAGCCGCGCATCCAGCACAGGGTCTTCGCGCGAGCTTTCAACAACCCGGCATGCATGACGGGCCGTGCTTGGGTCTTTGCGAAACGCACGCGCAACGCGGGCCATATTCATTTGGAAAACTGTGTGAAACAAATATAGCGCAATTTGCCGCGCCATAGCCGTTTGCGGGCAGCCTCGCCGGTTTGGGGCCGCCGGATCGACGGGCGTAATGCCAAATTCTAGCGCAACCGTATGAATAACAATATTGGCGCGAATGGCGTCGCTGTCTGAATGCTCTTTGAGCCGCATGGAATACTCCTGTGATTGATGCGTGCATTGTAACACAGAAATTCAAAGAGAGGAATATTTTCCTATATTTATTTTATTGATAGTGGGCCGAGTAAAACGAGAAAGGCGATTAACGCCTTGAAATTATGCTGTTAATTGCTGCGGTTGCGCCTGTGTTTTGGGGATGTCGGACAGTTTGATCAGTTGATCAAAACCGAGGATAAGGTTCACGTCGGTACCATTATCAGACAGCGGCATGCGAATCCAAAACTGCGCCAAGTGAGCCCCCTGCGGCGTACCGGGGCGCGTTACACCCGCCGTTGCACGGCGCGTTTTTGTGACCTGCAAGAGAATACGGTGCCAATATTCTTTGCGGTCACCGAGTGGCAACTCATCAATATATCGGCCTTGTATCTCGTCATTAAACAAATCCCAGAACCCAGTCCCTGCAAGGCGGCATTGAAACCGCTGGCGACCCTGCTTAGAGAAGCAAGCCGTTAAGGACACCATAGGCAAATGGAGTTTGATGTGCGCCGGATCAATATCCCCGCGTGAGGGCAGACGTCCGTCAGCGCATTTAGAGCGCCAATACTGATAGATAGCTTTCTGTGCCGGAAGCACCATTTGGTGCTGAAATGCCTGCCCCTCTAACATGAAAATCCCCGAATAACCCCGTACCCTGATACTGACTATTGGGATTTATTGTGGGGCTACAAGGCGTTTATAAGGTGTTTACCTTTATTAACGCAATATTAACCCTGTTTTTCATATCGGTACCGATTCTATTTCGCGCTTCGGAAAATGGGCCACAAAACCCAGTGCCTGATTTCGGTTTAACGAGCCGCGCGAACCAAGCCTATAGGTTGGACTATGAGTTGGGGCCGGCTTGACGGCGACCCAGACCGGTTTTTTTCGCCAGCATAGACCGCTCGCGCGCGTAAGCAGGCGCAACCAACGGATAGTCCGGCGGTAGGCCCCACTTCTCGCGGTAATCCGCCGGGCTCATGCCGTATTGCGCTTTGAGGTGGCGCTTGAGAGATTTATAGGGCTGCCCATCCTCCAGAGAATAGATAAATTCATCTGTGACAGACTCGGCAATAGGTATGGCAGGAATCGGTTTGGGGCCGCGTTCTTTGAGCCGCTCCGGGTTGGATAACGCATTGACGCGATCAAACACCTGCTCAATGAAATCCGGCACGTCGCCTGCTGGTAGCTTATTGTGGCTGACATAGGCCGAGACAATGTCGGCCGTCAGCTCAAGAATATCCGATATATCCGGTTTCGTCGTCATAGGCCTGAGAGATAAATCTCAAGTAAGACAATCACAAGCATGCCCCCCGTCAGCAGAACAGCCATGCCGCTCGGCGCAGACGCGCTAAACGTCCCGGCGGGGCTAAAGATATGATAAAGCCGCTTGCCCACATGTTTAATCGCTTTGATACTCAGGCGGGTGGTGACTACAGACAGGCGGGTCCACATAGCGTCAATCCAGATCGCTACGCTTTTACCCAGTTTGCGGTAAGTCCAATCAAAGTCAATAATTTCGGCCCGGCGCTCATCGGGATACACTTTAAGCCGTTTGAGCAAGGCAAAGGCAAGCATAGCCGCGAATAATAGCTGCAACTGCATGACCACATGATTGCCGGTGTAAGGCGTGTAATCCACATCATAGGGCAACAGGCTATAGAGGAATGGGTAGCCGATCACTGGAAGGGCAAGGAAAATACAGAGAGCCGAGGCAAGGCCCATCGCGACCAGCATATTCCACGGCGCTTCTTCGACGCGTTTGCCGCTGTCATGGGCAAAGAACGTAAAGAACGGCACTTTAATGCCGGAATGTTCCATGACGCCCGCTGACGCAAATAAGAGCATAGCCAGCACGACCCAGTGGCCTTCTTCAAGCGCCGCTGTTAGGATCATCGACTTGGTCACAAAGGCGGATAATAATGGGAAAGCCGCAATCGACCCGGCCCCAATAAGACAGAACACCGTTGTAAACGGCATAGATCGGAACAGCCCGCCAAGCTCTGAAGCTTTCGCTGTGCCTACGCGGAGCATCACAGCACCGATGCTCATAAACAACAGGCCTTTAAAAATCACATGAACCGCCATCTGCCCGGCAACGCCGTTCATCGCTAGCGGCGTGCCAATCCCCACAGCGCAGACCATAAAGCCAAGCTGGTTATTCAGGGAATAGGATAAAACGCGGCGCAAATCGTTCTCTATCACTGCAAAGAATACCGGGAAACAGGTCATCACAGCGCCAATGTAAATTAAGCTCTCTTCGCCTTGGAAGCACCTCGCAAGCCCGTAAATCGCGAGCTTGGTGGTAAAGGCAGATAGGATCACAGTCCCGGTGATGCTGGCTTTGGGATAAGCGTCCTGCATCCAATTGTGCAGGAACGGAAATCCGCACTTAATACCCATGGCCAGCAGCAATAAAAGACCTCCGGGGTTTTCAAGGCCGACATGTTGGATGGTGAAATCACCGCCGTTAGAATGCGCAAACATAACCGCGCCGCCCAGTAGCAAAACGCCGGAGAGCACATGGAACGCCAGATAACGCACACCTGCGGGGAACGAGCCTTCGCCCCCTTTCCAGACCAGCATCACAGACGAGATCGCCGTGATTTCCCAGAAGATAAACAGGGTGAGAAAATCACCCGCAAACACACCGGAAATCGCTGCGCCTGTGTAAATCAGAGCTGAGCTGTCAGTGATTTGGCATTTCTCGTGGAGGCCATAGATTGCGTTGAGAACCCCCGCCAGACAGAACACATAACCCCAAATCATTGCGAGGCGGTCAATGCGCATTAACGTCAAATCGACCGACCCAATTGAAATGACCATACGCGCTTGATCGGCTGCGCCGATGGCATTGAAAATCATAACGCCCGCAAAAATCGGCGCGGCCAACAAGAGCGATTTACGGATTATGCCCACAGGCAGAAGTGCGCAGATAACGCCCGCCAAAATAATGACAAAGCCCGGATTTATCGTCAATAAATCAATCATGGTTTTCATCCTCCCCGTAATAGTTTTCGGGGCGCGAGAGCCATTTAAATAAAGGCTCCGCGCTTAGGACAACAAGACAATAGGCCAGGAAACCGATAACCGCCCAAGAGGCGAAAAAGTCCCACGGCGCTTTGTGATGCGGATCGAACGGATAAATGAATCCGGCGGTGACGGTGATAGCAAGGCCAATAAAGGGCAACCAGATAAAGCCGCGGCGAACCTTTTCATCACCGAGCCACAGAAACTTTTTGGAGACTGGATGGATATTATCATTATCCAGCGCGCTATGCGTGTCGTGATCATGCGCCATTAGAGTGCTCCTCCCGGCAGGATGGGCGTCAGGAAGTCTGTCATCGGCCCGGCAAAGAAGAATAGTATAAGCGCGCCCAAAGCCGTAAACACAGGCGGAATAATCACCCAGCGGTGCCTCTTGCGCTCAGCCCGGATCAGCGCGTCTTGGGCGGGGTCAGCGGGCGGGCGCATAAATCCGCGCACAGAAATGGGCACCAGATACACAACATTAAGAACCGAGGATACAATCAACGCCGCGAGCAATATGGATTTTCCGCTATCGATCGCGCCCGCCATCAAAAAGAATTTTGGCCAAGAGCCGCCCATAGGGGGAATGCCGATAATGGAAAATGACCCGATCAAAAACGCGCCAAACACCCACGGCATTGAGCGCCCCAAACCGTCAAGTTTGGAGATCTCTGTACGGTGAGCGATAGTATAGATCGCCCCGGCGCACATAAACAATGTGATTTTCCCCCACGCATGCATGACGATTTGCAGCCCGCCGCCGACGATCGCCATCGGCGCAGCCAGCATCGCGCCGAGCGTGACATAAGAAAGCTGCGACACCGTTGAATAGGCCAGCCGCGCTTTGAGATTATCCTGCCGAAGGGCAATGATCGAGGCCAGCACGATGGAAATAGCAGCAACCCATGAAATGGTTGTACTCATCGGCGTCTCCGCCGTCAGGGCTGGCCCGAAGGTAAACACGACGACTTTGAGCATGGTGAACACGCCCGCTTTCACCACGGCCACAGCATGCAAAAGGGCAGAAACCGGCGTCGGCGCGACCATCGCAGTGCGCCGCCATGGGTGGATCGGCATCAAGGCCGCCTTGCCAATACCAAAGGCAAACAAAAACAAAAGAATAGACGTCGCCAGAAGGCTTGTGCCTTCGGGGAAAATGCCGCCAACCTGGAAATCTGTGGTACCCGCAATGACGTGCGTACCAATGACAGCCGGGAGGAGCAATGCGAGCGATGTGCCCATCAAAATCAGCGCGTATATAGTCCCGCCGCGTTTGGCTTTTTCGTCGCCCTTATGGGTGACAAGCGGGAAGGTCGAGAGAGTTAAAACCTCGTAGAAGATAAACAAAGTAATCAAATTGCCCGCAGAGGCGATTCCCATAGCCGCAGAAATCGCAATCGCTACAAAGGCGTAAAAGCGCGTTTGATTTTTCTCTTTATTACCGCGCATATAGCCAATGGAGAAAACGGAGTTTACCACCCAGAGCGAGCTGGCTATCGCCGCAAATGTCGCGCCCAGCGGCTCGAGCTCTAACTTAATGTCAAACTGCCCCGCAAAAGTCCCGAGATGGAGTTGAGGGCGCGCGCCGTGCGCGACCATCATGACCAAATGCACGACATTGACCAGCAACAGAATGCCCGCAATCAAGGTAACGGCTTCGCGCAGATTAGGCTGATTTTTGAAAATCGGTATCAAAGCCGCCGCGATGAGCGGGATAATCAGCAGCAGGGCCAAACCGAGTTCTGCCGTATAGGTCATGTTCCCGCTCCCAGAATAACGGCGGCTGCGCCGTTCGCGGCCTCTACCATCAGGTCAGCATCCAGCCCAATCGCAATCGACAGGATTGCAAGCGTCCACATCGGGATCAGCATCATTAACGGGGCTTCGTTGCGGGCAACGACCTTCCCGTCTATCTCAGGCGGAGATTGGAAATAGGCCGCAAGTAACATGCGGCCAATATAGATAATCGCCAAAACGGACGTGATCATGATCACGGCAACGGCCCACCACCAGCCTTTATCCATGGCGGCAAGCGTAAGGTTCAGTTTTGAGACAAACCCGGCCGTCAGCGGCACGCCGATAAGCGATAATCCGCCAATGGAAAACGCGCCCATTGTCCACGGCATCATTTTACCCAAACCGCGAAAGTCGCTGATCCGCGTGATCCCAAACCGGTACCAGAAGGCACCGACAGCCACGAACAGAGCGCCTTTGATAATCGCGTGATTGAGCATGTGCAGATAGCTGGCCGATATGCCCGCAGCGGTTCCGATGCCAAGGCCGAGCAGCATGTAGCCGACTTGCGCAATTGATGAGTAGGCCAAAACGCGGCGCGCATCCGTCTGGAATATGGCCTGCAATGAGGCCATGATCATTCCCGCCGCCCCCAAGAGCGTGAGCGCAAATGTAATAAATGTCAGAACATATCCGAAGGATAAGTCAAAGACGGTAAAGGCAAAGCGAAGCATCAGGTACAGCGCGGCTTTCGTCGCTGTCGAGGCCAGGAATATAGTGACAAAACTCGGCGCATGAGCATAAGCACCCGGTAGCCATAAATGCAGAGGAAACATAGCCAATTTGAGGCCCAGCCCAATCACTATAAAGCCGAAACCAACACCTGCCACGCGGCTGCCGCCATCAAGTTCGCGCAAAATGCGTCCCATATCCGCCATGTTGAGCGTACCCGTTTCCATGTACAAAAATCCCAATCCAATCACGAAAAACGTCGCGCCGATTGAGCCGAGTATCAGGTAATTATAAGCCGCCGTCAGCGCGCGCCGATCTCGGCTCGCGCCCATAGCCACGAGGACATAGGTCGATATGGACGAGACTTCGAGAAATACGAAAACATTGAACGCATCGCCCGTCACGACCATGCCCAATAGACCCGCCACGCCGATCAGGAACGCTCCGTAAAACGGCGCGCGTTTCTTTGGCTCTACTTCCGCGACAACGCTCGGGAGCGCGTAAAGCGTACACAGGAAAGATATAGCGCTAATCAACAGCAGGAGCGGCGTGTTCAGCCCGTCAATGACATAGGAAATACCATGCGGTGGCTCCCATCCCCCCAGTTTATAAATCTGCGTCTCGCCGGAAAATACCGTTAAAACCAGACCGAAAGCAGTGATTGTTAAAATCAGGGTTACAATGAGTGTTGCCGTCCATGCGACGCGCTCGCGCGGCAGGATCGCCGAAACCGCGCCGACCATCAAAGGCAAAACCACTAATAGCGCGGCCCCGTGGGTGATCAGCCACGGCGGATAAAAGCTTAGAATATCCATCAGGCGTCAGTCCCCTCGAGATTATAGCTATAATCGATTTCGCTGATTTCATCTTCTTCAATCGTGCCGTAAACCTCGCGGATACGCACGACCAGCGCCAGCCCGATCGCCAGCGTCGCAACGCCGACCACGATCGCTGTCAGGATCAAGACATGCGGCAGAGGATTAGAGTACAGAACCTCTGCGCCGTGATGCGCGCCGCCGCTATGGCCGACCGACACATCAGCCGCACTCGCAACCATGTTTTGCGGCAAGGCGGCATGGTCGCCGCCGCTATCGTGGCTATCGACAAGGATTGGCGGCTGCCCGCCCTCAACCTTACCGATGGAGATATAGAGCAAAAACACAGAGGTTTGAAAAACGCTCAGTCCGGCCAATTTTTTAATCAGATTTCGCGTGGCAAAAACAATATAGAGACCAATCATCATCAAAATAATGACAACGGCATAATTATAATAATCAGCAATAAATGACATCTCTACCAGTCCCCGTCCGAAATATCAGGCTGACGTGAACCAAAGGCATAATAGATGGCGACCATCACGCTCGCCACAGCGAGCAGAACCCCAAGCTCAACCGCCAAAATGCCGTAATGCTGGCCATGAGCAGGATCATGCGCCAAAACGCTGTAATTTAGAAACTCAGCGCCTAGCAACCATGTGAGCACGCCCGTTCCGCCGTAGAGAAAAACTCCCAGCGTCATACCAATCCGCACCCAAGAAGGCGGAACCGCTTTTTTCGCGGCGTCCAGCCCAAAAATCAGCGCATAGAGAATGACCGAAGCGGCGAGGATCACGCCCGCTTGAAAACCGCCGCCCGGGCCGTAATCCCCGTGAAATTGTACATAGAATGCATAGAGCGCGATCAAAGGAATGAGCATCTTTGAAATAACTCTCAAAATGACATGCGGGCTCATGACGATCCTCCCTTGGTTGATACTATTTTTTCGGGCGTTTCGGGATCAGCTTCATCATCACTTCCAGCAGACGGAGCTGACGGCGCTGAGATGCGCTGTCCATTGGGCTGGGCGCGCCATTTGCCCGCATTTCCGTTAAGCCCCAAGAGCAAAAGAACGCCCAAACCGGCTGAGAAAATAACCACCGCCTCGCCGAACGTATCATAGCCCCGGTAGCTGGCTAAAACGGCCGTAACGACATTCGGAATATGGATTTCCTCGGCCGTTCGGGTGATATAATCCATACCCACATAGGCGTTTGCGGGAGATTTAGGGTCGCCAAAGGCAGGCATATCACCAATGGCGTAAAACATCGCGAGTCCCGCCAGAACAACCACCAATATCGGCACGATTTGACGGCCAATCGGCACGGGTTTGGATTCGCGGTCAGCCAATAGCATCGCCGCTAACATCAAAACTGTGGACACCCCTGCGCCGACAGCAGCTTCGGTAAAGGCCACGTCAACCGCATCCAGAGACACAAACCAAGCCGCCGACACAAGGCTATAAACACCCTGCAACATCACAATCGCAAAGAGTGAGCGCAAACGCACAATGGCAAACGCCACGACAACGAGCATGGCCATCAATCCGATTTCAAGAATAATAATGGGCGGTGTCATATCTACGCCTCCTCGCTCGCCGACGGATCCGGCGCTCTATACGGGCCCAGATACGGCTTTAATCCGGCCTTGTGCGCCGCATAGGCCACAGCATGGGTTGCGGTTGGGCTGGTAAACAGCAAAAATACGGCTACCAACGCCAGTTTCAGGCTCGTTTGCGAGAATCCGGATTGGATGATTAAGCCGACAATAATCAGCTCCGCACCTAAAGTATCGGTAATGCCAGCCGCGTGAAGACGGGTATAAAAGTCCGGCAACCGCAATACCCCAATCGCGCCGCCCAGAACAAAAAACAGACCCGCTAAAATCGCAGTAACAGACGCCGCGCCGCGCAGAAACGTAAAGACCGCAAGCCAATTGATTTGGGGCCCGGCATAAGAAGCGCTCTCAGCGCCCGCGAGTACAAGCGCGATAATCATGACGGATCCTCTTTCGTCATTGGCACATCAAGCGCGCGGTAGTGAAAGAATTTCAGAACGGCAATTGTCGCAATAAAATTCATCAACGCATACAGTAGCGCAATATCGAGCCCGTCCGGGCGGTCAATCACGAAACAAAACACGCAGAGGAATAAAACCGTTTTCGTCCCGAACGAGTTGACCGCCAGCAAGCGGTCGTAAAGCGTGGGCCCGGCCAGCAAACGCCCGAGCATAAGCGCCATGCTGACCAATAAGAAGAAAGCGGCTGCCAGATTGAAATATGCAAGTGCGCTCATTATCCTATCCTTACGTTTCGCCGACGGAACGGGCCGCGCGAATGCCCATTTCTTCGAAAGCGGCTGGATCGGTCATATCGGGCAGCAAAGCATGTACCAGAATATCATCCTCGCCCATTTCCATACTGACAGTCCCCGGCGTCAGCGTGATAGAATTGGCAAACATGGCGCGCCCCATATCTGTCTTTTGGTCCGCTTTTATCCGGACAATTGACGGGGAGACTTTCATGTCAGGCGCAAGGACGGCGCGCGTCACAGCGATATTGGCTTTGACAATCTCTGCAAACAGCCAATTGAAATACCGCATTGCCGAAATGAAGTTGAGATAGGGGACAGTTTCATCGTCCAGAATTTTCATACGGTGACACAGACCGATGACAAACAGAATGGAGATAACGCCCAAAGTTAGGAGCATACCCGTAAAATAGCCTGAGAGCGCAAGCCAATAGCCCGTTAGAACCACAGCTAAAACCAGTCCAAATTTCACAGGAAAATCCCTCCTAGCCCGATCATAAAACCAAGCCTTACCCATTTTCGCGAGTCGTAGCGCCCGCATTACATATGTGTTTAACCGCCGAAACCCGTCGGGCCAAGAAAAAATAAAAATTCGTGAAATAAAATCTGCTGGCGGGTTTATAATGCCAATTTGGGGCCTGTAATTTGAATCCGGTAGTTTTACCGCTCGAACATCATGCCAATCAAGCCGAATGTCGCCATAAAGCCCGCAATCCCGATAATCAGCAACACTGGCTCTGAAAACGCCCAACTCACCATTAGTGCTATGGATAAAAATGCCAATAAAAAGGCAGATGGAACCAGTATCCAAAGTCTGCGCGCGCGCCGGTTCGGTGTACTGATCATGTG
>CAYGRF010000003.1:0-3659 GCA_964352275.1 uncultured Caulobacterales bacterium | reverse complement strand
ATCATGTGACCCCCTATTCGGCTAGTGTCCTTGCTAGCCTGAAACCATAATCTTCATAGCGAAAATCTGTGGTATATCGTGTGCGCTTGGCCGTCCGAATGTGAAACGCATGGGCAACCCAAGATCCGCCCTTCATAATCCTGAATTGACAATCCCCGTCCAAACGCGCGCTCCCGTCATTGGGCGCGCCTTTGTGGCTGGGACTCCAGCAGTCCTGCGTCCATTCGAACACATTTCCCGCGACATCATAGAGACCCCACGGGTTTGGGTCAAATGTACCGACATCCAGAGTTTTCTCGCGGTATATACCTTTTTTGCCTGCCAAATACGGAAACTGTCCATTAAAATTCGCTTGGCTGGGGTCAATCACACGGCCCGTATAAAACGGCGTAACCGTCCCCGCCCTCGCCGCATATTCCCATTCAGCCTCAGACGGCAGACGGTAATTAAGGCCCGTGACAGAGTTGAGCCAACGCATATAGGTCTGCGTATCGTTCCAACTGATATTGATAACTGGGCGCGCGCCGCGCCCCCATCCTTGATCCTCAGGCCGATACCCATCACAGCCGCCGCCCGCAAGGCAGGTGTCCCAATCGTCAAATGTGACTTCATATTGCCCGATCTCAAACGCATAACCGATTGTGACGTCTTGAACCGGACCCTCAAAGCGCTCGCGTTTGGCCTCGCTGGCCGGAGAGCCTAATTTAAACTGGCCGGGCAGAATTTTGACCATGCCGAGTTTATAGGTCGAAACCACGGACGGGTCTTCGGGCAGAGTTTCTTGAGTTATAGAGTTTAAAACTGAAAGCTCGCCATCAGGCACGATGTGCGGCGTAAAAAACGGCGTCTGCGCGCAGTCCCAATCTGCTGGCCGCGCCGAGGCGCTAGGCTGCTCAGCCGCGCTAAAAGCCCCTACGCAAGCCGCCGCTAGGAATAGACGTGTAAGAAACCCGCGCAAACCTGCGCCTATTTCACCATTTGCATGCCAAGCCAATCGGCAATCAGCGCCGGTTTATCGACGCCGTCAATTTCGACTGTAACTGTGTAAGTCAAAAGGAATTGACCCGGTTTTTTCTCAACAACATCTTTGAGGGTAAACTGCCCGCGAACGCGCGAACCGACGCGTACAGGGTTGATGAACCGGACTTTTTCAAAACCGTAATTCACGCCCATAAAGACACCTTCGAGCACAACGCCCGCTTGTTCGGAAAACTTCGACAATAGTGACAATGTTAAAAACCCGTGCGCAATCGTGCCGCCAAATGGCGTCATTTTCGCTGCCGCTTCATTCACATGGATAAATTGGTGATCTTCTGTCACATCGGCGAATTGATTAACCCGGTCTTGCTCAACTGTAATCCAGTCACTGACGCCGAGGTCTTGTCCAATCATACCGATAATATCGGCAGGTTTCACGATTTGCATGTCTGTCTCCTAGTCAGTTAATGATCATATCCGGGATATGTGCGCGCGAGTTTACGCATAAGGCCCGGCCACACAAGATTGTCGCCCATACCCGGCACGAAAGCCGCCGCGCCTTGTTGATAAACCCGGTGGCCCATGCTTTCAGGCTCCTCGTGTAAATGCTCAGCGCCGCCAACCGACTGCGCAAATATCTGAGCTTTGCAGGCATTTTCGAGAAAATACATACGCAAAAACGCTGTGCCGCATGTTTTGCCCACAGTCAGCGTTCCGTGATTACGGAGCATTAACAGGCTTTTCGTGCCAAGGTTTTGAACAATGCGCTCCCGCTCATCCAAATCCAGCGCGATGCCTTCATAATCATGATAGGCCAGATCATCATAGACCTGCATGGACATTTGCGTGTAGCGGCGTAGACCCTCTTTTTGCGCGGATACCGCCATGCCGTAAGGCGTATGGACATGGATAACGCAGCCCGCATCTTCGCGGGCCATGTGGACGGCGCTATGGATCGTAAACCCGGCAGGGTTCACAAAGTAAGGCGTATCTTGGCAAATATTGCCCTCTGTATCGATTTTCACGAGGGCTGAGGCTGTCATCTCATCAAACATAACGCCGTAAGGATTGATCAGAAACCGGTGCTCGCCGTTTTCATCGGGAAGGCGCGCGGAGATATGGGTAAACACCAGATCCGTCCAGCCGTAAACGGCGCAAAGCCGGTATGTCGCCGCAAGGTCTTTTCTCAGTTGCCACTCTATATCCGAGACCTTGCCTTCGAGGCGGTCAACCGCCTCCGGGTCCGGTATGTTAAATCCGCTCGTAACAGTACCCATAGCTTGTGTGTTCATTGATGGCTCTCCTGTTAGTTTTTCACTTTATGAAAGCCGCCTACCGTCAAAGCAAGCCCTCGCCCGGATTATTTCGCTTCAAGGCAGCTTTGGTACGCCGCGCGGTCTTCGTCTTTCAACCCAATAATCGGCGCATGCTGATAGGCGTAATCGGTCACAATCAGGCTCGCGGGAACAGCCGCCACAGCCACATCCTCTTTCTGCGGCCAAGCGAGAACCGGGATGCTTTGCGACTTCAGGCCTGCCATAAATTCAGAATCATACGGCCCGCGCCCCATCCATGCATTCATATTGGATTTGGCAATGCCCTCATTTTCAAGCGCCGTAATATCCGCATCAGAGCGCAGTGTGACCGACAATAACATTTCCGGCGCGAGCATCGCCATGCGCCGGGCTTGGGCTTCATTATAAGCAATTAAAATCACCCGGTCAGACATGCCCGCCGCGCGAATTGCGGTGATGACAGTTTCATATTTCGCGCTGCTTTTAAAATCGATCTCAAGGTAGAGCCGATCTTTGGATAGCGCCAGTGCCGCCTCCAAGCTGACAGGACGCTCTGCCGTCAGCTCGCCGTCTGTGTCATTGAGCAAAATCTTTTCCGCATCGCCCCATGCGCTCGACGCGACCGGGCCTTTGCCGGTACTTTTTTCGTCCCATACACCGTCATGATAGAGAATATGCACGCCGTCTTTCAGGCCCGCAATGTCCACTTCGGCGACAAGATAGCCCTTCTCAATGAGGGCCTTTAAAGACCCGGCCGAGTTTTCCGCCAGTCCCTCGCCCTTGGATACGCCCCGGTGAGCCGCCGTAATCGCGGCATGTTCCGGCAGGCAGACAAATTGCCGGCGCAAAGGATATTGCGCGGAAAACGGTGGTGGCGCTTGTACTTGCGCAGGGGTTTCCAGAGGAGCAGCGACCTCGGATGCCGCAGGACCTGCGGGAACTTCGCCCGGAGTCACAACCGGCCCCTTACAGGCCGCAATGCCTGCCACTAACACCGCTGCAGCCGCCGCTTTAAAAGTCAAATCCCACGTCATATTCGTCTCCATATCGCCTAGCGCTTTGATTACATCATACGCAGTCAGGCGCAACGGCATTTTTATACCGGAGTCAAACCCATTTATGTAGTGGTCATGCCCATCACTGCATCTCGTAAAAGCGCTGCGCTGGGTGCGTTCCTTGCGCGGCGGAGCGGCTGGCCTAGCGCTGATAGTGTGAAATCTTCTACGATGGAGGCTTGCTGCTCAAGGCCAAACTGCGAGAACCTGTCCCCTTCGTTGAGCCCATACCCATAGCGGCGGTCGAGCCAGCGCAGGGAAAACATCCCAACGCCCAGATAATTATACTGCCAGACATGGGTGAGTTCATGCATGAGGTGCGCGGTCTCTG
>CAYGRF010000002.1:44220-51660 GCA_964352275.1 uncultured Caulobacterales bacterium | reverse complement strand
CATCATATCCAGATTACTGTGCCAGCCGCCATAATTAGAGCGTTGCAGCCCCACATCGCTGTCGCGTTTGGCGCGGATAATGTGCGTCAAAGCGGCATTCATAGGGGCGCAGCCCGCCAGATCATATAAAATGACGGGCGTCGGGAAGAGAAAAAGCGTTTCGGCGGGCTGATTGTTTAACATAGAAAAAAACCTACTCTCACATAGAAAGAAACTTCGTGGCAATATCAGGAAAAAATGTATCCTGTCCTTGATATAATGCGGCCTTATCGCCACATATAGTCCAAATTACAAGACGGAGAAATTATGTCTGATAACAAAAGCCCATGGGGAAGCGGTCCGAATAAAGGATCCGGCGGAAATGGATCTGGCGGTAAGCGGCCTTGGGGTCAAGGTGGACGCCCGGATCGTAACAAGCCGCGCGCTGGCGAAACATCCCCGGATTTGGATAATGTCATCCAAGGTTTTAAAAATCAGTTTGGCCGCGGCGGACGCGGCCCGGGCGGGTCTGGCGACGGCGGGGGCAATAGCCCGCTTGGACGCTTTGGCCCATTCGGGATTTTTCTGGGACTAGGCGCGCTATATCTCGTCGCAACCAGTGTCTACACAGTTGACCAACAAGAAGAAGCGCTGGTGCTCAGGTTTGGCGAATATAGCCGGACAGCCCCTCCGGGACTGAACTTTAAATTCCCGAACCCGATCGAGACCACGAGAAAAGCAAAAACCCGCGAAGTCAAAAAAATCGATATTGGCAATAACCGCGCGACGAGCCTGATGCTCACAGGCGACGAGAATATTGTGGATATTGAATTTACCGTTCTCTGGCGGATCAACAATCTCAATCACTTTATATTTAATGTCGAAGCAACACCGGTGGCTGTTCAGGCCGTCGCCGAGAGTGCCATGCGAGAAATTATCGGTAAAAATCAGCTTGAAGGTATCATCACAACAGACCGTTTGAACATCACATTGGCGGTTCGGAATTTGATGCAGGAAACGCTGGATGAGTATGCGGCCGGGGTCGAAATTGTTGAAGTGCAGCTTCAAAAGGCTGACCCACCCGAGGCCGGCGGCGTGATTGATGCGTTTCGCGACGTTGTTAACGCCGCGCAAGATGCTGAAACCGTTGTCAATACAGCGACCGCTTACCAGAACAAAGTTGTTCCGGAGGCCCGCGGTGAAGCGGCTCAGATTATTCAGGACGCCGAAGCCTATAAAGGCAAGGTCGTCGCCGAAGCGCGCGGTGAAGCGGAACGCTTCAAGCTGGTTCTTGGTGAATATAGAGCCGCGCCGGAAGTAACGCGTCAGCGTATTTACCTTGAGACCATTGAAGAGGTTTATGCACCGGCTGAAAAAATCATTTTGGATGAGGGTGCCGGATCCGGCGTTGTCCCTTATCTTCCTCTCGATAAATTGGGCGCCAGAGCCCGTGGAGCTCAGTAATGTCTAAGCGTACACCTTTATTTATATTCCTTCTCGGTATTGGTTTTATTCTTCTTCTGACCTGTACCTTTACGGTTAAACAGTGGGAGCAAACCCTTGTACTCCGTTTTGGTGAAGCCCAGCGCGTTGAAAACGCATGGGGCCAAGAACCGGATGCAGGCTTAAAGTTTAAGCTACCTATACCGTTTGAAACACTGGTAGTTTTGGATCGCCGTAACCTCGAAGTTGACCTCAAGCCGGTCGAGCTTTTGGCGGCTGACCAAGAGCGCCTCGTGGTTGATGCGTTTGTGCGCTACCGGATCCGTGACGCGGTTCGTTTCTACGAAGCCCTACAAAATGATCTGGGCGCGCAGCAGAAACTACAATCAGTTATGGACTCGACATTGCGCGATGTTCTGGGCCGGGTGGATACGCCGGAAATCATTGCGGGCCGCCGCGCGGAGTTGATGGCAGAAATCCAGCAAGTCTCGAACAAAGTGGCCAATGAGCAGCGCTTAGGTGTTGAAATTATTGACGTTCGCATCAAACGAGCCGACCTTCCGCAAGAAAACTCGCAGCGTGTTTTCCAGCGTATGGTCTCTCAGCGGGCACAGGAAGCGTCGCGTATCCGTGCCGAGGGCGACGAGCGCGCCCGCGAGATCAAAGCGACAGCCGAAAAAACCGCCACCGTGATTAAGGCGGAAGCACAAGAAAAAGCGGAAATCATTCGCGGTGAAGGCGATAAAGAGCGAAACAACATCTTCGCCGAAGCTTATAACCAAGACCGTGAGTTCTTTGCTTTTTACCGCTCTATGCAGGCATACCGTACTGGCTTGACGACCGGAACGACCTATGTTCTGTCACCGGATAGTGATTTCTTGGGCTATCTTGACAATCAACGCGGCAATCGCCGCTAGATTTCGTGACGCTTACAACGGTTCTACTCATCGCCTTTGGCGGCGCTCTCGCAGTTGAGGGCGCCATCTGGGCGATTTTTCCGTCCCAGACACGGCGCATGTACCTGGAAGCCTTCGCCATGGGTGATCGGGTTTTGCATCTGACCGGGCTATTTTCTGTGGCTTTTGGTGTGGCCTTGATCATGTGGGCTGTGAAGGCCGCTGCGTTATAACAAAGGTTTAATCATCAAAGTGATACACAAGCGGAATATTTTCCCCTAAGGTCAAATCATGTTTAGCAGATTTTCCATACTTATACTGAGTTTGACTTTGCTTTTTGCCGATATTGCGGCCGCGCAGGTTCGCGGCGTGCCGGATGGTTTTTCTGAACTTACAAGCCGCCTCAGCCCTGCGGTTGTGAATATTTCCACCTCGCAAAATATAGAGGTCACGGATGATGTCCCCGCCTTCCCGGAAGGCTCGCCGCTTGAGCGGTTTAATGATTTTTTTGGCCGCAGGAACAATAGCGGCCGCGTCTCTAAATCTCTCGGGTCAGGGTTTGTTATCGATGCGGACGGGCACATCGTGACCAATAACCATGTCATCGAAGAGTCTGACATTATCGAAGTGATCTTCCCCAATGGAGACACTTACGAAGCTCTACTTTTAGGCCGCGACCCGTCGACAGACTTGGCGCTTTTGAAGATCGAGGCCGGTAAGGCTTTGCCGTTTGTAACCTTTGGCGATTCGGATGCCGCCGAAGTTGGCGAGTGGGTGATTGCGATTGGTAACCCCTTTGGCTATGGCGGCTCTGTCGCAGCGGGCATTGTTTCCGCCCGTAACAGGCAGATCAATCACGGTAATTATGACGATTTCATTCAGACGGATGTCGCAATTAACCGGGGTAATTCCGGTGGCCCGCTATTTAACATGGCCGGTGAAGTGATCGGTGTGAACACGGCCATTCTCTCGCCGACCGGTTACAGTGTCGGCATTAGCTTTTCGATCCCGGCAGATTTAGCGCAATCCGTTTTAAAACAATTACGGGAATTTGGCGAGACCCGCCGCGCCAGCATGGGCGTATCCGTGCAGGCTGTTGATAAAGACATGGCCAAGAGCGTGCGCTTATCCGAGCCGCAAGGCGCAATTGTAACCCGCGTTGTCAAAGATTCCCCGGCGGAGAAGGCCGGAATTCGCGTGAGCGACATCATCCTTGAAATTGGCGGGGAGCCGGTCTCGGACCAACGGGCGCTTTACCGGATGATTGCCGAATCGCGCTTTGACGTGCCCACGGATGTAACGGTCTTAAGGAAACGCAAGCGCAAAACCATGTCTGTGACCTTTGAGCGGCTCAAAGAAAAAGTGACCAAAGAAGATCAAGCCCAAAGAGACAGGGATGCTGTCGAGGCTGATCGTGTGGCAATGGGGATCTCGGTGGAAGCGCTGACCGATGAAGTGCGCAAGAAACACAAGATAAAGCCTGAGATTGAAGGCATCCGCGTTGTCAGCGTCAGCACACGTAGTGACGCAGCCGGAAAAATCCTCGCCGGTGATATTATCGAACAGGTCGAATTTGAGCCCGTGACAACCCCGGCAGCGTTCCAAGAGGCTATTGAGGCCGCCAACGCGCTTGACCATTCCATAACAATTATGGTCAACCGTGCTGGAAACTACGTGTTTTACTCTGTCGCTGTGAGTTAGGCCCTAATCAAAGGTATTGTGTTTGCTAAACGGGCACTCTTAAAATCGCTCTCAAGCCGCCCATATCACCCTCGGCGAGCACTAAAGTTCCCCCGTGGCTTTGCACAATATCCTGCGCGATGGACAGTCCGAGGCCTACGCCGTCTATGTTTTGATTGCGGGCCTCGTCCAGCCGCTGGAAGGGTTTGAGGGCGTCTTCGCGGCGGCCCTCGGGAATGCCGGGGCCGTCATCATCCACATATATCTCGGCGGCATCAGCGGAGCATATTAGCGTGACCCGCACGGTTTTGCCGTATTTCTGGGCGTTGTTTATAAGGTTGAGGATCGCCCGCTTGAGCGATAAAGGCTTGATGTTGACACGCGCGCTTGACTGTATGATCAGTTCAGGGCGCGGCTCCCCGCAATGGGCGGTAATATCGGCAATAAATTCTTCCATATCTGTTTTTGCAGCGCTCTCTCCGGTTAAGCCGCGCGCGAAATCGAGATAACCGTCCAGCATTGTCGCCATATCTTTGAGATCGCGCCGCGCTGCGCGGTTCTCCGGTGTGTCGTCTTGCATGGCCATATGCAAATTAAGCCGCGTAAGCGGCGTACGCAGGTCGTGACTAACGCCCGCCAGAAACACCGTGCGCTGCTCAAGATAGCGTTTAATCCGCTGGCGCATTTTTAAAAATGAATGTCCCGCGCGCCGAACCTCAGCGGCCCCGGATGGTTTATAGCCGCTAATGTCTTGGCCCTTACCGAAGGCGTCGGCGGCGTTAGCCAAATGGGTGATAGGGCGGGCTTGATTGCGAATAAAAAGGACACTGACAAGGGTGAGCAAAACTGTGGCTGTAAACAGCCAAAAGATAAATACAAACCCTGTGGGCGCAAACACGCGCTCGCGGGCCGCAATAAACCGGAGTACACCCTCATCGACGGCCACGCGGATGTCGATATGGTTGGGGTAACGTGTTGTATCAAACCAAAAGGGATCGGTCAGGCTCTCGCTGAGGGCGCGCTGCACTGTTGTATCTAGGGCTGAAAAAAAAGCGCTGCGCGTTGTTGAGGGCAGGGTGTCGCCTTCTTTCAGGGCCACGGAGAGCTCCATATGTGGCCGCGTCATGCGGTCAAGCCGCTCTGCCCGATCGCTGCCCGGAGATTGCTTGTAGAGGTCAACAACCACAGAAATTTCCGCTGCCACGCTGTCGGATAGATTAGCCGTAACCGTGACCCAATGCGCGTTGAAAAAGATATAGGCCACGACGATTTGCATGACCGCCACAGGTAAAATGATGATCAAAAGCGAACGGCCAAACAGGCTTTTCGGGAGATATTTTTTAATCCGGATCAAGCGGGCGTTTCAGTCAATAAGCGGTATCCGTGTCCGCGCACGGTCAGTATATAAGTGGGTTCCGCCGGGTTATCTTCAATTTTGCGGCGTAGACGCGTCATTTGCACATCGACGGCGCGTTCTGATTTTGCGCGAATTTTCTCGGATAGGGCATAGCGGCTGACGGGCGCGCCGCCGCAGCGGGCCAGCAAGGTCAGCAGCGATTCTTCGCCGGTGGTCAGGCGCACCCGTGCGCCGCTTTTCGTTAACGTCAAACGCTCCAAATCATATTCCCAAGGCCCAAAACGGACTTGAGAGGCTGGAGCTGTCGACCCAAGACGCCGGAATATGGCCTCAATGCGCAGTACAAGCTCCTCAGGCTCGAACGGTTTAGGCAGATAATCATCAGCCCCAGATTTTAAGCCTTCAATCCGGTCGTGCGGCTCACCTTTGGCGGTGAGCAAAATAATCGGGACATCGTCTTTAGCGCGTAAAGACTTGGTCAGAGAAAACCCGTCCTCTCCGGGCATCATCACGTCGAGTATCAAAAGATCATAAGCGAGGCTCTCCATGAGGTGTCGGGCCTCGGCAGCATTGCCCGCCGTTGAGACGCGAAATCCATGCCGTGCCAAATAGGCCTTTAAAAGATTGCGGATTCTGTCATCGTCGTCGACAACGAGTATATGAGTGTCGCGGCGTTCTAATTTATCGGATTCTGATTGCAATTTTTTGCTTCCTTTTCTTAAGCTGCCATATTGACTTAAGCGGCTCTGCCATGACAATGCCGCTAAACAGAGCGTCCCGCAAGTCGCGGGTGATTAACAAGAGTTTCAAATGATTGAAAAAGCATACCATGACCGTGACGGCCACATTTGGATGGACGGTGATTTTATCGATTGGCGCGAGACAAAAATTCATGTGCTGACCCATTCCCTGCATTATGGTTCGGCTGTGTTCGAAGGTAACCGCGCCTATGAGGGCGAGATATTCCGTTTGCGTGACCACACCAACCGTTTGATCAACTCAGCAAAGCTGATGGGCTATGAAATCCCGTATGAGCCTGCGCAAATCGATGAGGCCTGTGTCCAGACATTGGCGAAATCCGGTCTGTCTGATGCCTATGTGCGCCCTGTGGCATGGCGCGGCTCTGAAATGATGGGCGTTGCGTCCAAAAACAACCAAATCCATTTGGCCGTTGCTGTGTGGCATTGGGGCAATTATTTCCCGGATAAAATGAAGGGCATACGCCTGTGTTGGTCCGATTGGAAACGTCCGGCGCCCGATACGATTCCGTGTAAATCCAAAGGGGCAGGCCTCTATATGATTTGTACATTGTCCAAAGATGCGGCCGCAGCCAAAGGTTTTGATGACGCGCTTATGCTCGATTACCGGGGCCGCGTGGCGGAATGTACCGGCGCGCATATCTTCTTTATACGCGGAGATGAACTGCACACGCCAACCAATGATATTTTGCTCGAAGGTATCACCCATGACACTGTGACCAAGCTTGCGGAAAAACGGGGGCTGAAAGTGTTCAAGCGCGATATTCATCCGTCTGAATTGCCGCATTTTGAAGAATGTTTTGTTGTCGGGACAGCCGCCGAAGTCACGCCAGTGCGCGAAATTGACGGCACCCATTTTACGCCGGGCAAAGTCTGCCAAGCCTTGGTATCAGATTATGATGACTGCGTTCGTGGTAAGATTAAGATTTAAGAGCCGCCCTAAAATAGAGCGATCCTGTATAAACAGACAGGGTCGCGGCGAGCCATAAAAAGCCGAGACCGCCGTAGAGGCAAAAATCCAGAAATTTCGGAATGACGCTATCAATCGGTAGCCATGATTGCGCCGCTTGCCATGCGATCAAAAGGCCGATGGCTAGCATCTCGCAGGCGGTTTTCCATTTCGCCAAATTGGTTGGCGGCATGGCGCGGTTGCTCAGCGCCGCATGTTCGCGCGCGCCGCTGACGAGGATGTCCCGGCCTATGATAGCCAGAGAGGGGATGAGGAACATCCACCCACCATCCGCAGCAATGCACAGCGCTATGAGGCAGCCCGCGACGAGTAACTTGTCTGCGATCGGGTCTATCATGCGGCCAAAGTCACTGGTGA
>CAYGRF010000002.1:22883-44210 GCA_964352275.1 uncultured Caulobacterales bacterium | reverse complement strand
TTCCAGCGGCGGGCTAAAAACCCATCTAAAAAATCCGTGAATCCAGCGAGGATAAAGAGCCCGATAACCACCCAAGGTTTGCCAAAAAATCCGGGATATGTATCGCCGACGGTCAAAATTCCCCAAACAATAAACGGGATCGACAGGATACGCGATGTAGTCAGGATATTAGGCAATCCCGGAATGCCTTTGGGCGTCGCGGGCATATTAGACATCATTAGCCGCCATCATCCGCCCTGATAAGAGCTGCGCGCCTGTAAACATGGATAACCCGGCGGCAATCCATAAAAGTCCCAAGCCGATATGGCTAACCCACGGCGCAGCGTACATCCCGCCATGGGTTGTGCCGAATATTTGCCCGGCCCACGTCGAGAGCCAGGGATTGGCGATGAGCACGCAAATTGCGAGCATGCTGATAATGGTTTTAAGGGTGCCAAAACGTGTTTCGGGCCAGCCGGTTTTGCGGTAATCGCCGCCTTTTATTAGGCCCACCATGGCATCACGCACAATAATCATGAGAGCTGGCAGCGCGAAAAACCACGACATATAGCCTGAGGATTTGATCGTCCAAAACATGGCAGCCAATGTGCCAGTTATCAGCAGCGTATCCGCAATGTCGTCAAACCAGCCCAAACGCCGCGATTTTGACTTCGCACTTCCGCCGATCATATCATCAGCGATGTCTGTAAGCGCGGCGACCGCAAACAAGACCGAGGCTAAAACCGCCATATCAATTGCGGGCCAACCGCCTTTGATGATGACAAACATAATCACAGGTGTCAGCGCGAACCGCGCGAGCGTCAGCCCGTCGGCAAAGGCTCCGCCTATTTCTTCGCCTGCCTTATTCATTGAAGTAGTCATATATTGTCCTCGCAAGCGTAACACTTACCCCTTCAACCGATTCTAAATCTTCCCGCGATGCCGATTTTACGGCTTTGGCGGAACCAAAATGCGCAAGCAAGGCTTTTTTACGGCCCGGCCCGACTCCTGCGATACCATCAAGCGGGCTGCTTTTCATCTGTTTTTTCCGGCGCGCTCTATGAGTGCCAATGGCAAACCGGTGCGCTTCGTCTCGCAGGCGCTGGAGATAATAGAGCACAGGCGTTCGCGGGGGCAGTGTAAACTCCGCGCGGTCGTTCATATGAAAGACCTCGCGCCCGGCATTTCGGTCAGGCCCTTTAGCGATGGCAACCAGTGTGGTTTTTTCAAGCGCGCCAACTTCGGTGAGCGCTTCGGTGACCGCAGAGAGTTGCCCTTTACCGCCGTCAATCAAGAGAAGATCAGGCCAGACAGCGGCCTCTTCCTTCATCAGCCGGGCAAAACGGCGGCGCATCACTTCGCGCATCATGGCGTAATCATCACCGGGCTCGGTCTCAATATCTTTGATGTTGAACGTGCGGTAATCGCGGCGGCTAAACCCGTCGGGGCCAGCAACGATAAATGCGCCGATGGCGTTGGTGCCTTGAATATGACTATTGTCATAAACCTCAATACGTTCAGGCGGGTCTTCGAGAGCAAAAGTCTCGGCGACCCCGCGCAGGAGTCGTTCTTGGGAGGCGGTTTCCGCGAGTTTTCTCGCCAGCGCTTCTTCGGCGTTTTTGACCGCGCGCCCGACAAGCATTTTTTTCTCTCCGCGCTGCGGGGTGCGCAAAGAAATGGCGCGGCCCGAGCGTTCTGAAAGCGCGGTTTCCAAGAGACCTTGATGGGGCAGGGTTTCGCTAACGAAGATATGTTTCGGGATCGGCTTATTCATATAATACTGCGCCAAAAAAGCATCAAGGACATCTGCGGGAGTCTCGTCTTTGCTGTGGCGCGGGAAATAGGCATTATTACCCCAATTTTGCCCGGCCCGAAAAAAGAACACCTGAATACAGGACTGTCCGCCTGCCATATAAATGCCGACGACGTCGCCTTCGGAAAATGTGCCGGGATTAACGCCGCTGGCTGATCCTGTGACCTGCGCCATGGCTTTGAGCCGGTCACGCATTTCGGCGGCTTTTTCAAATTCCAAAGCCTTTGACGCCGCGCTCATTTGATCCTGAAGCCGGGTGCGCAGCGCGTCTGATTTTCCGCTCAGGAAATCTTCGGCGTCATTGATAAGAACCTGATAGTCGTCAAGGTCGATTTCTCCGGTACAGGGCGCTGAACAGCGTTTAATCTGGTGAAGCATACAGGGGCGCGCGCGCGCCTCATATATCGAATCCGTGCAATTACGCAGACGAAAGGCGCGCTGCAACGTGTCCAGCGTGCGGTTAACGGCGCTGGCCGAGGCGAACGGGCCGTAATAATCGCCTTTAATTTTGTGCGCCCCGCGATGTTTTGTAATCTGCGCAGCCGGGTGGTCTTTACGCACAAGGATATAGGGAAAGCTCTTATCGTCCCGCAAAAGGATATTATAGCGCGGTTTAAGCTGTTTTATTAGGCTGGCTTCGAGGAGCAGCGCTTCGGTCTCGCTGCCGGTAATGACAAATTCCATCGCAGCGGTCGCGCGGATCATGCGCTGAATACGCATCGTGTGCCGCCTGTATGACGTATACGCCGTCACGCGTTTTTTGAGATCCTTGGCTTTGCCCACATACAGCACGGTGCCGTGCACATCAAACATGCGGTAGACGCCGGGCTTACCGGGAAGGTTTTTCACATAATCCGCAATCAGAGCCGGACCGTAAGCCGGAGGGCTTGGCGGAGTAGGGGGCTGTGACTCGGGGGCGGACATAGGGTTAAGGTAAGGGCTTTACGGGCGCGTTACAACATGCATCAGAGCATGAAAAAGCCGCCCGCGGTCACCCGGAGCGGCTATGTTTGATTTCAATGGCCGTTAGTGTACCGGCGGGACAACCACATCATTATTTTCGTCGAGCAGAACGACATTCGGCGCGTAGTTACGGGCTTTTTCCGCTTCCATTTGGCAATAGGTCACGATGATGATTTTATCGCCGACCTGAACCCGCCGGGCTGCTGCTCCGTTTAGGCCAAAGGTTTTGGAGCCGCGCGGCGCTGTAATCGCATATGTGGTAAAACGCTCGCCATTGGTGATGTTGAGGATGTCCACTTGCTCGTTGGGCAAAATGCCGGAACGGTCGAGCAGGTCCTGGTCAATCGAAATTGAGCCTTCATAGTGAAGATCGGCCTGTGTCACCGTGGCCCGGTGAATTTTGCCTTTCATCATGGTGAGCATCATATGCGCCTCCTTGGGTTGTTACAGACTATATATGGGAGCGTAAGGGCAGGAATTAAAGTCCAGAACCCACAAACGCGCATAACAGCCATCTGGGCGTTTATTTACGGTTCAGAAAAGCGTCTGGCAAGGGAATGATTTATGGTTTGGAGTCGGTTTCTAATGGCTGAAGATACGGAGTATATCGGACGGCTTTCGGGTTATAAGGGGATTTCTGTGGTGAGCTTGAGCTTTTCCATCGCAAAGCTGGCGGTCACATCGGATAGCCCGACTTTTGCAATGATGGTCTGGTATATGCGGTCATAATCGGCGACGCTGGCGGCAAGGATTTTTAAAAGATAGTCCACATCGCCCGCTAAGCGGTAAAACTCGACGATTTCGGGCACGCTATCAACCGCTTTGGCAAACCGCTCCGCCCAGTCCTTAGAGTGGTCATTGGTGCGAACGGCGACGAAAACGGTCAGAGACTTGCCAAGCTTTTCAGCGTCAAGAATAGCCACGCGCCCGGCGATAATCCCGCTTTGCTCCAATCTTTGAACACGCCGCCAGCAGGTGTTCAGAGAAACGCCAACAGACTCGGCTATGGATTCGAGCGATTGCGCGGCGTCGCGTTGTAGAATTTTTAGAATTTCGCGGTCAGTTTTATCAATAGTTTCGCTCATAAGTCACGTATATCAAAAATAATTATCAAAATATAGATGCATGAGGCGTTTTATTGCGAAGATTTTACATCTGGTAATATGCGACATTCTGTCTGCACGCCTTGGGGAGAGAGCCGCCATGTATAATACTGATGATGCTGTAATCATAGATGCGCATACTATAAAGCTACCCGCAGCCATGCCGTGCGCGTTTCAGACGCTGGAGCATCTGATTGGCAAAACGCCGCTCATCGGTGTTAATCTCGTCCATCAGGGCCAAGCGATGCGGATTTATGCCAAGCTGGAATATTTCAACCTATCAGGATCGATTAAAGACCGTATGGCGCTGGAAGTTCTGCGCTGCGCCTACAAAACCGGCGCGCTCCAGCCCGGTGACCTTATCGTTGAGGCGACCAGCGGCAATGCCGGCATAGCCTTCTGCGCTCTGGGCCGCGCGCTCGGTCATCCGGTACGGATCTACATGCCGGACTGGATGAGCCAAGAGCGTATTGCTCTGATGAAAAGCTACGGCGCGGACGTCCGGCTTGTCAGCAAAGATGAAGGCGGGTTCGTCGGCTCAATTAAAATGGCCGAAGATTTGGCGCGCACCCGGAATGACGTGTTCCTTCCGCGCCAGTTTTCAAATCCGGATAATTGCGGCGCGCACTGCAAAGCTACAGGCCCCGAAATTCTTAAGGCGCTCGCGCGCAACAATATTATTCCGGACGCATTTGTTGCGGGCGTCGGGACCGGCGGCACGGTCATGGGCGTTGGCAAAGCATTGCGCGCAGCCAATCCGAGCGCAAAAATCTACCCCCTTGAGCCCGCCGAGAGCCCAACGCTCACGACAGGCCACAAGGTCGGTCATCACCGCATTCAAGGCGTCTCGGATGAATTTATCCCGGATATTGTATGCTTAAAGACCCTCGATAAAGTCATATGCGTGAATGACGGCGACGCGATTTTGATGGCGCAAAAACTGTCCTCCAAACTGGGCCTTGCAGTCGGTATTTCCTCCGGGGCGAACCTACTGGGCGCGATGAAAGTACAAAAAGAGCTTGGCGCGAGCGCGTCTGTTGTGACGGTGTTCTGTGATGATAATAAGAAATATCTCTCGACGGATTTGACCCGAGAGGAGCCTGTTAAAGCTGGATATTTGACCCCGGACACGGAATTGGTGGATTACGCCGTTTGCTAACTCTGCCATTTATGCTTTTCAAAACCTCTCCCCCAAGAGAGGTTAGGTTGATGCAAGCGATGGATATAATAAGGCAAAGCGGGAAACTATAATTATCTCATGATACACCACATATTCAGACCTTTCTTGCCAAAAAGCATCGTGTTTTTTAGCAAAAACTTTGACACTTTGTTTTCCAATATTTCCCCTGACTTAAATCAAAGTTCACTTTAGACTGGCTCCTAACATGATTGAAAAGGGGAGCTTATGTCGTCGACTGTGATCGTCATTATTACGTTGGCTGCGTACAAAATCCTATTACTGGGTATTGGCTTTTGGGCGTCTCGGCGCGTTCATGATGAGGGTGACTATTTCCTTGCGGGACAAGGTCTTGGGGCGTGGACAGCGGGGCTGTCTTATGCGGCTTCCACCAGCTCAGCCTGGGTTCTGCTGGGGTTTACGGGCATGGTTTATACTCAGGGCGTGGTTGGGCTTTGGTTGATACCGGGTATTTTCGGCGGATATTTATTAACATGGTTGGTGATGGGTCCGCGCCTGAACGCAGACACGGCCAGCCGTGGCCACATTACGGTCATAGATTTTATCACCCACGACATCGACGCGCGCTGGAGCCGCATCATTGGGATTGTCTGCGCGCTTTTGATCCTGTTTTGCTTTGTGTTTTACATCTCTTCGCAATTCCAAGCGGCGGGCAATGCGTTTACCTCCACCTTTAATATGGGCTCGACGGAAGCCATTATATTGGGGGCCGCTGTGATCGTGGTTTACTGTTTGTTTGGCGGGTTTTGGGCGGCGAGCATCACGGACGCGATTCAGGCGGGCGTCATGGTTATGGCCTGTATCATTGTCCCGATCGCAGCCGTGAGCGCGGCAGGCGGGATCGGCGCGGTCATTGATGGATTGCACACGCAGCAGCCGCAATCCTATTTCAGCTTGACCGGCGGGGCTGCCGGAATGGCGGGGATCGGTCTGGCCATGGGATTGCTCGGCACCGGATTAGGCGCGCTGGGGCAGCCGCAACTGCTTAACCGGATTATGGCGACCAAAGACTCGGCGGCGCGGCGGCGCGGCGCGGCGATAACGGTCGGTTGGGGCGCGATTATCTATACGGGCCTTGTGTTTCTGGCATTTTCTGCGCGCGCGTCCAATGTTGAAACCGGCGGGGAAAGCCTGTTTTTCAAAGCGGCTGAATTATATCTTCCCGCCGTGCTGGCGGGCGTCGTGATCGCCGCCGTCTTGTCAGCTGTGATGTCCACGGTGGATAGTCTGCTGCTCGCGGCAGCCTCCGCCGTGTCCCACGATATGGGGTTTAAGTATGCAAACCCGCAAAAAGCTCTGATGGCCGGACGTGCGGCGATGGTTGTGATCGCCATTGGCGCTGTTTTGATGACGCTATATTTACCAAAAGATATTTTCTCGCGTGTTTTATTTGCATGGGTCGCGCTTGGCGCAGCCTTTGGCCCGACGATTTTAACCAAATGTCTGGGCTGGAACGTCAAAGGCGGATTTGTCCTCGCGGCTATTCTCGCCGGGTTCTTTATCGCGGTTTTGGCCTATAATGTACCGGGCGAGGCAGCGGACGTGGTAGAGAAATGGCTCTCATGGATCGCCGGACTAATCATTCTTTTTATTGGGAGAATACGACATGCCTAATGTGATTAAACGCACCACCATGATGGTTCGGGATATGGAGCGCTCACTGGTATTTTACCGGGATGTATTAGGGGCGCAAATATGGTTTGACCGCCCGTTCACGTTGGACGGCGGGGGATTGCCCATCGGCAAAAAAGGCGACAAATTACGCCTTGTGATTGTTAAATTTGATCATGACGAAATTGGTATGCTGGGCCTGATGGAGTTTTTAGAGCCTGTCATGCCCGCACCGGAGATTGATTATGCACTTGGTTACGGAAAGCCGGTCTTTGTTGTTGTGGCCGAGGATGCACAAGCGATTTATGACCGGGCGAGTGCAAGCGGGTTTAAAACACGCGGCGAGCCCAAAACATGGTCTACCATAGGCGCCAAAGGTGAGACGAAACATTTTCTTTCGGCTTTTGTGTGGGACGGGGACGGGCATTTCTTTGAATGTAACCAAGTCACCCGTGTTGAGTGGCCTGAGGCATGAGTGCTGTGAACCGACAATGGCGCATCGCGGCGCGGCCTTACGGTAAGCCGAAAATGAGCGATTTTGCCTATCATGAAGCGCCTATGCCTGTGTGCGGAGACGGCGAAGTTCTTCTCCAAACACTCTATTTAGGCCTCGCGCCTGTGATGCGCATGTATATGCAGGGCTTATCGCAAGCGGGCGAAGCCCCGCTCGATATTGGTGATGTGATTCATGGGCGGGGCGTTGCGCGCGTGATTGAAAGCCGTCATCCAAGTTACGCCGTTGGTGATATTTTGCAGGGACAAATGGGCTGGCAAACCTATAAAGCGACGCCGATTACAAGGCAGGAAAAGTTCTATAAAATCACAACCCATGATTTGTCTTACGCTTACGGCGTGAGTATTTTTTCGATGACGGGGCTTTCGGCTTATGGCGGATTTTTTGAGGCCGGAAAACCGCGCGCGGGCGACGTTGTTGTGGTGTCCGGCGCGGCGGGCGGCGTCGGCAGTATCGTGGTGCAACTGGCCAAAATCGCAGGCTGTGATGTTATCGGAATTGCGGGCGGGCCGGAAAAATGCGCCTTCATCCAGACCATAGGGTGCGACGCTGCGATTGATTATAAAAACGAGGATGTACGCGCCCGCATAGAGGCGCTGTGTCCAAACGGGATTGATCTATATTTCGATAATGTCGGCGGCGACATATTGGGCATATGTCTCGATAACCTGGCCTACGCAGCGCGCATTGTTCTGTGCGGCTCTATTTCGGAATATGCACAAGAAGAAAAACGCATCGGCCCGGCTAATTATACCAATTTGCGCCGGGTCAACGGATCTATGAACGGGTTTTTTGTCTATAATTATCTCCCGATTTTTGAGCAATCGAATGCGGATCTGGCGAAATGGATACGCTCAAAGCAATTCAAGCCAGTCCTCGATATTATCGATGGTTTTGAAAATATGCCTGAGGCGCTGGCGCGGCTTTATGACGGTAAGAATATTGGCGTGCAGTGCTGCCGCGTCGACGTGGAGGCGCGATGACCGGCATTCAGTTACAGCGTGTTTGGCTATCCTTCGAGTCCCTGCGCTGTGCGCAGCCTCAGGATGAGGAATTGAACGTCTCTCCTTCAGTGTTCGCTTGTCTTCATGCTAAGGCCGGGCATATTCCGGGGACTCGAAGGACGGCAACGGGTTCCCAGTTCCGACATCGGGTTTTCCGGATCGAAGCCGGATTGAACACGTCTTCCCAATTTCACCCGCTAATAGAAGTTCTGTCATGACCAAACTTGCCATTCGCTTCCAGCGCGCCAATTACATTGTTGCCGATATTGACCGGGCTTTGACGTTTTACCGCGATATTTTGGGGTTTACGGTGACATTTGTGAAAGACAGCGCCGCCGATAGTTATTCTTATGATGTTTTTGAAATTGAGCGTGGGCAACCTATGCGGTTTGCGGTTTTGTCAGCGCCGGGTCAGCCCAATGTGATGGCCCTTACCGAAGTGCCGAATGTTAAACCGGTCACAGCCACACCCCGCCGCAGCGCGATCATCCTCGAAATTCTGGAAATCGACCGCGTTGTCGAACAATCCGGCGTGCTGGGCCTCACCGTGTATCCGGAAGATAAGCTGATCACCAAAGACGGACGGGAGGGGCGCGAAATCGGCATTGTTGATTTTGACGGCAATCTCGTGGTTATTTATCTCATCACAAAGGCCGCGCCATGAGCGATTCACTGCAATACCCAAAGCCGCAATATGCGTGGACATTATTGGCGTTTCTGACGTTGGCTTATATTTCCTCATTTCTTGACCGTTATATTTTGGGGCTATTGATTGACCCTATTAAAGCCGATACGGGAGCCTCCGATACACAGATGGGGCTTTTATCCTCTGCATTTACGTGGGTTTATGCCTTAGTCGCGCTGCCGCTTGGCTTTCTTGTGGACAGGAAATCGAGAACAAAACTTGTCGCCATCGGCATATTTCTGTGGTCGGCGGCCACGCTGTGGACGGGACTTGCGAAATCGTTTTTCCAGCTTTTTCTGGCGCGCATGAGCGTAGGGATCGGCGAAGCGGTATTAAGTCCTGCTGCGTTTTCAATGATCGGCGATAGTTTTCCCAAAGAGCGCCGCGGCCTGCCCATCGCGGTATATTCTATGGCTCTGGTTATCGGCGCGTCGATCGCCAATCTTTTATCGGGCGGCATACTGAAATGGGCGGCCACAGTCAGTGAGGTTTCATTGCCGTTTGTCGGCGAAATTGCGACATGGCAATTTATATTTATTATCGTTGGACTACCGGGATTTCTGATCGGATTGGTGTTTTTGATCCTAAGAGAGCCACCGCGTATTGAGAGCAGTCCGCGTGAAGGTGCCTCATTTACCGATGCCTTCACATGGATCGGCGCCCGGCTTTGGACGTTTTTGTCATTCGTTTCAATCTTTATGTGCATGGTTGCTGTTGCTTATGGGCAGTTTTTCAATGCGCCTATGTTTTCCCGAACGTGGGGGTGGGAAACGTCCAATTACGCCATTATAAACGGCCTTTCTATTTTAGCGATCAGCCCGCTGACTTATATTATAGCCGGGAAACTCTCTGACAAACGTGTCGCAGCCGGCCAAAAAGATGCGCCTATTCGCCTTGCAATTCTCGGGCTCTTTATCATGATCCCGTCAGCAGCGATTGCGCCTCTTTTGCCTGCGGGGTGGATGGCGTTTGGCATGCTGTGTATTACGACTGTCGGGATTGGTTTGGTCAGCGCAACGGGGGTCAATGCGCTACTGGCGATTGTGCCCGGCGATATTCGCGGGGTGATTGTTGCGGTCTATTATTTCTTTATCAGCTTTATTGGGGGCGCGCTTAGCCCGCCCTTTATCGGTTGGGTCAATGACGCGTTCTTTGCGGGTGAAGGCTTGCGTTATGCTATGGCGATTTTCCCTATTGTCTTTGGGATTATTCCCATATTGCTCAGCCCACTGACGCTTAAACTTTACCGCCGGGAACTCAAAGCCGTTGACGCAGAGATTGAGAAAGCTCTGCTTGATGCATAAAGCCTATATCGGCGCGCCCGGCGCCCAAATTCATTACCGCGAGGCGGGGCAGGGAACGTCGCTTATCCTTTTGCCGCCGTCTCCGCATAGTGGTCTTTATTATACAGCCGTCATGCCGTTTCTTGCCTCTGCGGCGCATGTTATTGCACCGGATTATCCGGGGTTCGGGGGGTCTGATCTATTGCCCGGCGTGCCAACGATAGAGGGCTACGCGCAAAGCTTAGTTCCACTGTTTGAGAGCGTCGGCGGAGCGAATATTGCCGGATTTCATTCCGGCAACCTTGTAGCATTGGAGCTCTCACTGACGCGGCCCGAACTCGTTAAAGGCCTGCTTATGATCGATGTTCCATATTTCGAACGTGAGGCCCGCCAAAATTTGGATGCCAAAATGGGCCAACCAGCCGTGCTGCCCAGCGCGATAACGGATTTGGAGGCTGGTTTCAAAGCTAATGTGACCAACCGCCTTGACGATCTTGGGCATGCACGGGCCTATAATATATGGGCCGAGACCCTGCGTGCCGGCGAGGGGAAAAATGCGGCATTCCACGCGGCTTTCACCTATGATTGTGAGACTAGATTTGCTGCGCTACCGCGCCCAGCGGCACTTCTTGCGACGCAATCGGGATTGTTAGAACCAACCCGCAAGGCGGCGAAAGCCATGCAAAAGGCCGTGCTGACGGAGCGGCTGGATATTGAGGGCGCTGTCTTTGATAAATATGCAGAAACTATTGCAGCGTTTATTTCGCAGACTTTCCGCTCATGATTCAAATCAAAATGCGCTGCCATTAGCGCCTTAGGATGCAGTATGAAAACATGGTTGATCGTCCCTGCATTCTTATTCGCGCTGCTCGTAGCGTGCGCTCAGCCAACATCCAGTGAGGCCCCTGCTA
The DNA here is from genome assembly GCA_964352275.1 of uncultured Caulobacterales bacterium. Lineage (GTDB taxonomy): Bacteria > Pseudomonadota > Alphaproteobacteria > Caulobacterales > Maricaulaceae > JACOMS01. The sequence goes on along the minus strand of CAYGRF010000002.1, from coordinate 33,146 downwards.
TGGATACTGCGCCGCCTAAAAAAGCCTATATGATCGTGACGGCGATTTTGCATGATCGTGATGCCTTTTTATCAGGCTATGCGAGAGCCACGGGCCCACTGGTTACCGAGTTTGGCGGACGATATGTTATGATGGGGCCGGGCGCAAAACTGCTCGAAGGTGAGTGGGGAGACGGAGCGTCTATGCTCATCTCTGAATGGCCCGACCGGGCGGCGATTGAGCGGTTCTGGAACTCGCCGGAATATGAAGAGGTCAAAAAACTACGCGAGGGCATAGCGGATGTTCAGGTTCTGATCATTGATGCCCCGAAATTTACGGTGGACCCGTCATGATGCTCAAATCTGTTTTATCGGCCGGGCTTTGCGCTGTGCTTATTATGGCCGCGCCTGCCTTAGCGCAGACCGCCCAAGAGACGCCGGACGCGCGCATATTAAAGCGTGATTTTGCCCGTATGATGGAATGGTTTCCGGGGGTTTATGATAATCAGGAGCAGGTCTATTTTCAAGACGAAATGGACGTGCCCGAAGATGTGCGGCACAACCGAATCCATCATATTTTTGCGCCAGTGAAACTCGATAATTTTCCCGGTACGACATTTTATGTGCAGCAAAGCCAAAACGATGACCCTACCGACATATACCGGCAGCGCATTTACAGTTTCGAGGCGGATAATGATGAAAACGCGGTTCGCCTGACGATTTACGCGCCTAACGACGCGAGCAAACTTGTCGACGCGCATTTGAAACCTGACTTGCTGGCAACGCTAAAGCCCTCTCAATTTGTAACTTACCCGGGGTGCGAGGTGTTTTGGAAAGCTGAGTCGAATTACTTCCACGGCTATATGAAAAAAGATGCCTGCAAAGTGGAGTCGAAACGCTCCGGGCGCACACTGATTATCGAAGATGACCTACAGCTTACCGAAAATGAGCTTTGGATTCGCGATGAGGCTAAAGATACGGACGGCAATTATGTCTATGGCAACAAGGCGGGCGTTCACCACAAAAACCGCAAAGCGCGCCGTTTTACATGCTGGGTGTCCGTTAAGAAAGAAGACGGCAGTTTTACATTCGATAATAATCTTGAAATACACGACCAGGGCGGGCGGATTTGGATTGAAGCGGTGGAGGGCGAGCATAAACGCGTCGGGCTTAAAATGCGCAATGTTGTCTGGCCTTATGGCCGCAATAAACCCTCATTGGTGCTCTACGCCTATCACGGCGAGGATGCAGACCGCGCGGTGTCATATGCATGGGCCAACCCTGAGGCCGACAGAATTGGGCTGAACCTGCGTTTCGCGCAGGGAAGCTGTACATTGGATGAAAACGGATTTTTCTAAAGGAGGACACTATGAAAAAGCTTAAATGGGCGCTTAGCGCCGCAGCCATATCGCTGATGATGAGCACAGGCGCATTAGCGGCAGAGCAAGGAATGCTTGATCTGGATAAGCCGGAAGATGCGCTCGAAGCTGCGCGTAAAGTGCAATGCTCAACCATCGATAAGCAGGACATCACATATTATTGGCACGGCGTTGCTTATGCGCGGCGCTCAGGGGAACGTGATAAGCATTTATTTGACGTAGAGGGCATGAATGTTCGCGCCTGCACCACGGTGATGGATGAAAAGCGCGGACTGGGCTACAAACTCGTTTCCCGCGAAATCCTGCTCTATAAGGATAAAGATACCGGCGAAGTGCTGAAAACATGGGAAAACCCGTGGACCGGCGAAGAGGTCGAGGTCATGCATGTTGCCAATGATCCGGTCAATCATTCCAGCTACGTTAAGGGACGCGACGGCAAACCGTCGAAATTTAGCGGCGATGTTCTGGGTGATAAATACCAGATGAGTTTCACCATTCCGCTATTTTACCCCAACCCTTTGGCCAGTGACTACCAAAAGGAAATTGGCGGAACCTACCACGCGACAGAAATGTTTAATTTCCTCGGCGAGACGGATGATTTGCTCGATAAGAGCAAAACAACGGCGCGCGTATCGATTGGCTGGGCACGTATGTCCGACTGGCTACCATGGATGAACATGCAGGGCCGTGACGGTATTATCTATATGCATACGGCCGGGCGCAAGCTTGAGAGTTGGAACGATTTATCCGACACGCTCAAGACAGAAATCGCGCTACATTACCCGGAATATGTAACGGCGCCGCCAGTCGACGATATGCGTAAAAACATGACGAGCTGGAAATATTATAAGGACGTCAAAGAGGGTAAAACCACACTACCAAAACGGTAGGTAGCCCTACCGATTGAGGGCCGCGTCACAGAGTAAGAAGGCGCGGCCCGCATCACTTTCAAAACGGGCGCGGATGGTTTCGCGCTCGTCTTCTATGCTGCCAAGGCTGGTGTGAAACCGCCGCGCAAATTCACTCATATTCTCCCGTAATTCAGGATCCTTTTCAGCCGCTTCAAACAGGTGCCGAACTGGGTCTTCTAAGCGGTGCGTAATCACATCGCTCATGGCGAGCGGGCCGCGGCTGATGCGCGTATTGACGGCTTCTATAATGCAGCCATCATCGACAATAGCGGCAGGAGCCAGTCCAATCGCAGAAAGGCTTTTGACAATCTCGGCATCGCTTGGTTTGTGTTGTACAGGATACGCTTCGGGTGTTGATCTTGCGGGGGCAACATCAGCCGTCAGTGTGTCAATTGCCGTTGTGTCTGCATCTTTGCCGCCGAATAACCTTTTGATCCAGGATGACTTTTCGGCGTCTTGGGCGCGGGCTTTCCGTTTATCGTCACCATTGGGCACAGGGCGGCGCAATAAGTCCGGATCGAATGATGTAATCACGGCGTCGGGATCCGGCTCGATCAAATCTTCAATAGCAGGCATTTCAACAACTAGGTCGTGCATATGCGGTTGATTGTCTTCAATGTCCGCCGTGCGTTCATCGGGGATAATTAAGTCAGATTCAATTAACATGGCCTGATCCAGAATGAAGTCCTCTTCATCAAAATCTGCGGATTTGTTAGAAACGGGGGACTCAAATGTTTCCTCTGGCTGCGGTGCCGGGCGAAGACCTGACAAGCGGCTCCGCTGTTTAGTTTCAGCCCGCGCTTCTACGGGCGGATTTTCAGGTTCAGTTTGGAGCTCTGGTTTTTCATCCGGTAGAGGTTTGAGCCCAGCTAGTTTTCTGCGTTTGGGTTGCGGGGCCGCGTCATGTTCAGGCTCAAGCTCCGTGACCGGGCTTGCGGCGGGATTATTTCCAAGCGCAACATCGCCTTTGTCATAGACCGGCATGCCGGGATGATTGCTGAGGCGGTCTTGCAGCGCGACCATATCATATTCAATACGGGCAATTTCCTTACGGGTTTGCGCCACGCTTTCCTGAACGCGCCGGGCGGCTTTTTCGCTAATGCTTTCGGCGCGGGCATTGGAGTAACGCACCATGTCTTCCATGGCCGCAAACCGCTGTTTTACGGCGCTGTCAGTAAGACGGGCTGCATCGGCGAGCGCGACAACGGTTTCGCGGCCGGATTTACTGGCCTCGGTCAAGTGTTGCGCGCTGACCTGCGCCGATAAAGACATATCGCGCATTTTTTCAAGGCGGGCCTCGAGCGATATGCCCAGATTTTCTTGCTCATCCCGCAGATCAGAGATCATCGCGGCAAGGTCGCTGGCGTGTTTTGTATAAATCGCGTCAAGTTCTTCGGCGCGGGTTTTGAGGTTCTCACTCAGGCGCGCAATCTCTTCCTGGTTGGCTTCCAGTTTCGTGGCTGCATCGATGGTATTTTCGCGCACCGTTTCAGAGGCCGCATTGATACGAGCCGTTGCGCCTTCGACGCTGACACGGGCTTCTTGGATGCGCTGCTCGGCTTCTTTGGTGGACTTGGCAAGGTTGGCCGTGTGGGAGTCGAGATTAACCGAGAGATCAGACATACGGTCATCAAAGGTCGCGGCGATCGCAATCAGCGCTTCGCGTTCCTCAGATAAGCGTTTCGCGATAATCTCTGTGCGTTCTTCCGTCGCGTAACTAATGCCGTCAATATATTTGGCTTGCGCTTCCAGCGTATCTTGCAAAGCTCCAACGCGTGAGAGCGCCGTATCCACGCGGTTATTCACATGATCAATCTCGCTGCGCAGCCCGCGCGACATAATCGATGTCCGGCTAAGCACGGTCTCGTCGGGCGTTATGAGCGTTTCAGCAGTCTGTGAAAGCCTATGGGCTTGCACAGAAAGCTGCGCGAGTTGCTTAAGTGCGTAGCCTGTCACGCCCAGCATCAAAATCGGGCCAGTAATAAATAATGCTAGACCTGCCCATTGCAAAGGGGTGAGCTGCGACAGGCCGGAGCCAAGGTCAAAAAAGCTGTAGGCTATGAGCAGGGCGGTCGCGATCCATAAAATAGCGGCCAGCGTGATAACCCCGGTAATCCAACCAAAAGATGGGGCTATGATGTTATCTGTAGCCGCATGGATGTTTTGCAGTGGCGCACCCCCGGATTTTACCGGATCAACATCACCAGGCCGGAGAACTGATTCCTCAATTCCGCCGGGGTTTTTTTCCCCTCGCACGGGAACTTCGCTTCCCGGTTTGAGCTTGGTTTTGCCCGCCTCTGAGTCCATCGCCGATAAGACGACATCGTCTTCCGGCTCTATGCTTTTGATTTTACTGGAAATATTAGCCAAGCTTGTGCCCTGTATGATTTAGTGTTTAATGTTAACCGTATATACGCAAGTTTCTTCTACTATGCATCTTCAGGCGGGAAAAGGCGTAAGTTCTTATAACCCGCATTAGGTTGAATGAATAGGGGCTGACGATGGGAACATCAACGGTAATGCGTGGGCGCGCGAGTCAAAAATTATCACCTCAAGAACGGGACTATCTGGCCAGCGGCCTGATGCAGCCGGGCGGAAAGCTGCCTTTGTTTGATGATCACGGCCAAGAGATAGATCCGCAAGTCATCAGGGCGTGCCTTAAAAAAGGGCTCGCAGAGCGCTGGTTCGCCAATCCTATCCGGCCAAACTGGCTTGTTTGCCGCCTGACCGAAGCTGGCCGAAAAGCTGCGCGTTAGGCCTATTCAAAGACGTCAGACAGTTTGCCTGTGGCCGGAGCCGGGGCGGGGATGATCGTTTTGCGCGTCCGGTATAAGATCGCGGCAATCAATACAAACACAGCAATCATTACCAGAGCGCCGGACGCCGGGTTTGGCACCGCGATGAAAAGAGACGGCGTTGGCAACACAGAACCTTCATAATTGATGAACATGGCGGCAAACATATTATTGCCCGCATGGACGCCAATCGCGGCTTCCAGCCCGCCTTCAAAATAGACAATCACGGATAGAACAAAGCCAAAAATGAAATACTGGCTCATAACTAAAAGATGCGTGATCGTGCCTTCCTCCGCGCCGGAAACGGCTTCCGGGTTCGACAGATGCATGGCCGCAAAGAGCGCGCTCGTGATGATAAATACGATCCACTTATTACTGATAAAATGGCCGAGGCCCTGATTGAGATAGCCGCGGAAGATAATCTCTTCCGTGCCGGATTGCAGGGGAATAAATATCAGCGTAACGAGCGCATAGATAAAGAACCGCTGAGGATCAAATGTCGCGCGCAAGGGGCTGATTCCGGTAAAATGCATCAGCACAGAAAAAATGCTAAGCACCGCCCAGGTTATAAGAACGGCGAAGGCGATACGCTGCCAGTTGATTTTGGCCGCGCCTGTATGCAGGCTTGTGATGGTGCGTTTGTGGATGAACTTTTGGACAAGAAATAATCCGACTAAAAACGCCGGGAAACTCAGTAGCATCAGCGCGTAGGCAATTGGCGTTTCGCCCATCATGGCCATGAACGCATTCGTCATGTCTGGGCTGTTAAAGGCTGGATAAACAAGCACCATGAGCACAATTGATGCGGCAATGAGCAAGAACGACAGAACACCGAACACCATTCGCAAGGTGCCTTTATTCAAATAAAATATAAGCCAAGCGATAGCGCCTGTAACTGTGACGATCATAAAGAGGAGGCTGAGCAAGCCGACTTGGATGCTGTCAATATTGGCAAAATGATTGCCTGTGGCCTGGTCATAGGCTTCGACCGCTTCCGGGTTGATGCCATCAACAATGCCGGGAATTGGCGCGCCAAGAATGCCGCCCAGAACAACCCACAAAATCACAGCCATCCAGAAACCCACAATCCATGTCCACCAGCGGGAGTCTCCGAAGCGGGTTTGTGAAAAATATGCGTGTGCGTTTGTCATGGCGATTCTCTCTTTTTGCCCTGTTTACAGAGAAACCCTCAATCAGGCATTAAAAAACCGCCCGCCACAATATGGCGAACGGTACAGTGTTAAAACACTGGGTTTAAGCCCTGCGCAGATTACCAGCGGCTAATCAGGCGCTCGGACCCTTGGATGATATAGGTGCCGTCCCAAGGGTTCGAACATTGCTTGACGCTGACAAGCTGCGGGTGTCCATAACGCCACGCCTCAAGCGTAACCCGGCGGCATGTCGTGCGCTGTTGGTAATGCGCGTAATGTCCGTAGGACGGGCGGTAGAAGCTGTACGCTGCCGGGGCCCAGCGATGCCGACTATATCCGGGTGAGCCGAAATGGAATGTAATGCCGAGGTTGCTACGGTACGGATTTGAATGTACGCGCTGATTATTATGCCGGATTGGCCGTGTGTAAACTGGACGCGGCGGCACGTAATGCCGATTAACATGTCTTTGATCACGGCGCTGCTCTATGCGGCGTACCTGCCTGTTATCCCGGCGAATGTCGCGGCGTATTTCCTCCCGGCGTGCTTGCCTGTTGTCTTGACGAATGGCGGCGCGGCGCGCTTGCCGGTTTTCCTGCCGAACCACGGCATTTCGCGCCTGTCGGTTATCACGCCGTGTCTCGGTATTACGGGCTTGGCGGTTATCGCGCCGTGTTTCGCTATTGCGCGCCTGCCGATTATCGCGCCGTAAGTTGCGATCCGTTTGATGGGAATGCGGGGGAGATGGTTTGGCAGACCGCCCGTCTTGGGGGGCAGCGGAAGCGGCGGGTGCAGCAACCGCAAACAGCGCTACCGCGCTTACGGCTAGCAAAGCCTGCTTTGTAAAAGTGTGTGGTGTATAGGCCATGGAGGGCTCCTTTCGTTAATGTGTCCACACATGACACAGCGCCTCTGAAGCCTTGCTGAAACCTCTGTTCATTTTCTGTTAATCGTTTACGATAACCGAATGAGCGCGAATGATTCCCAATCCGAAATCGATTTTAATCATCTCAATCAATATGTTGGGGGCGACGTCTCTCTCACGGCAGAGGTCTTTGGTCTGTTTAAAAACCAAGTTGATATGCTCGGTAGAAGCCTCACACCGAACGCATCTGATGATGTGTGGGCGGGGGTGATTCATTCTTTAAAAGGCACCGCACGCGCCGTTGGCGCTGTCAGGCTGGCGGATTTATGTCAGCGCGCCGAAGGATTAACCGGGCAAAACAATAGGCCTGGTGCCCGTGATGTGGCGGTGGAGCAAATCGAGTCGCGGATTGATTTGGTCATGATTGATATTCAGCGCTGGGAATACCGGCAAAAAATGAAGCGCATGCGCTCATAATCTGTGGCTATCACTCAAGGAGAAATTGATGACGCGATTGAGCTCTTTTCTGCTATTAACGTATCAATCATAGGCCAGATAACGACCCGTAAAATGATGGGCGGCCTGACCATATTCTCCGAAGGCCGTGCATTTGCCCTTTATCATCCCGATCAAGGTTACTTCCTCAAATCTGATAAACAGACTCATGCCGCCTATGAAGCGGAGGGCCTTGCAAGGTTTGTTATTGGGGAAAAAGACGGCAAAGCTCTCACCATGAATTATTACGCTGTTCCTGATAGCGCTTATGACGATCACGATATTTTAACGCACTGGACGCGCCTAGCCCTGGATGCTGCCTTGCGCGCGAAACCCAAAAAACGATAAGGCCGTTCTATGATTAAAAAAGCAACATTATTACTGATTGGCTGTATTGTTATCGCCTTCGCGGCGATTATAGCCTGGCCGGAAAAACCGTATACGCCTTACCAAGTGGATGAGGCCTATCAGGCGCAGGTGGATAGTTTTTATGCACCGCCCATGCCGCCGGATTGGACGTGGCATAGTTTTGCCACCAAAGACGGAACAAAGTTACGCTGGGGCGAGACGGGTAATAAAAACGCCGCCAAAGCCAGCATCATCTGGGTGCCGGGATATACGGCGAGCTTTGATATGTATGGCGAGCATGTGGATATGCTGGCGCGGCGCGGCTATCACGTTATCGGGCTTGATTTACGCGGGCAGGGCGGGTCGGAGCGTCACCGCGCCTCTCACCCGGAGAAATTATGGGTTGAGGATTTCAGCGTCTATTCAGATGATCTGGCTGATTTCATCCGGTATGCTGCCAAGGACAAGTCACAACCGCTGATCCTATCGGCGATCTCGTTTGGAGGCCATGTTGCCGCGCGTGCCGTGGGCGATCATGCGCTTCCCGTAAACGGGCTTTATCTTTTAGCTCCGGCCTTTCGCCCGCAGTCTGGGGACCGTACGTTTGAGCAGGCTAAGCGTCTGCTCACTGTCTCGCGCGCTTTAGGGAAGGGCCAATATTACGCGCTTGGGCAAAGCGATTGGCAGCCTGACGGGCTTGATTTTACCCAAGGGTCTGATTGTAGCTCTAATCCGAAACGGCTTTATCTGCGTGATGCTCTGTTTACCCGCCAGCCCGAGCAACGCGTTGGCGGCATCACCAATCAGTACGGCGCAGAGTTTTTTGAAAGTAGTGATTATATCCTTAAGCCCGGATATTTGGACGCGATTGATATGCCGGTGACGCTGATCTCGGCGGAAAATGATACATTTGTTGTGACAGACTATAATAGCCGGGCCTGCGCGGGCCAGTTTCCGGATTGCCGGGAGATTACGCCCGCTGACACAGGGCATTGCCTGCCGCAAGAAAGTGATGCGGTGCTTGAGCAAATGTTTGATGAGATGGATGCGCTCCTAGAGCGCATTCAGGCAAAGGGCTAGCGTTTTAGCGCTGAGCCGAAAAACGCCGGCATGTCTTCGCCGAATCCTTTGACATTATTGTCTTTTAAATCGTTTCTGCGGCGAGGCTTTGTGCCTGATTTATCACGCGCGCTTGACTTGGTCGTATCCGCTTTTCGGTCTGGCTTACGTTCTGAGCGTTGGCTGTCTGATCGTTTTCGCGGGGCTTTATCTTTGGTCTCTGTCTGAGCGTCTATCGTCGCTTGGGTTTTTGGAGCGTCGTCTTTTTCGCGGCGTGGTTTTTCAGAGCGCGGCTTTTCACTGCGGGGTTTGTCAGTACGTTTGGGCCGCTCACTTGAGCTTCCGCGAGACCGGCCGCCCCCGCGGCTACTATCGCGTCCACGGCCGCGTCCGTTGTCTTTGCTCTGTCTGCCTTCTTTGGCAAAATCATCTATGCCAGGAATTACAAGCTCATCAATGGCCTCAAGCTTAATCAGGTCGAGAATAGCCTGATAGTTTTTCTCATCCAAGCGCGAGACCAGCATAACGGTTTCGCCTTCGCGCCCGGCGCGGCCTGTGCGGCCAATGCGGTGCACATAATCTTCGGAATGGCTGGGCACATCAAAATTAAAGACGTGCGAGACATCGGGAATGTCGAGCCCGCGCGCAGCGACGTCGCTGGCAACGAGCAGTTTGATAGTCCCGTCTTTGAAACTGGCTAGCGTCTCCATGCGGACGCTTTGCGGCAAATCGCCGTGGATTGGCGCCGCAGAGTGTCCGTGTACGGAGAGGGATTTTGCGACAATGTCGACATCGCGTTTGCGGTTGCAAAAAACAATACCGTTTTTCACATCTTCATTTTCTATAATCCAGCGCAGCGCCGTGCGTTTTTGCTTTTTATCGGATGACGGCATGCGGACAATGCGCTGCGTCACGGTTTCAGCGGTTGTCGATTGCCGCGCGACTTGGATCGTCACAGGTTGGTGCAGGAACTGATCGACAAGCCGTTTAATCTCCGGCGGCATAGTCGCCGAGAAAAACAGGACTTGGCGCGTAAACGGTGTGAGCTTAAAAATTTTCTCAATATCGGGAATAAACCCCATATCCAGCATGCGGTCAGCTTCGTCGACCACAAGGGTATTGACGCCCGTCAGCAGGATTTTCCCGCGCTCAAATTGATCGAGCAATCGCCCCGGCGTTGCGATGAGAACATCGACGCCTTTCATCAATTTCTTTTCTTGGTCGCCAAATGAGACGCCGCCAATAATCAACGCCATCTCAAGCTTGAGATATTTGCCGTACAGC
>CAYGRF010000002.1:0-22873 GCA_964352275.1 uncultured Caulobacterales bacterium | reverse complement strand
AGCGCGGCATACGCGCACGGGCGCGTCCTTGGGCCATTTTGTGAATAGTCGGGAGCGTAAAGGCTCCGGTTTTGCCGGTGCCGGTTTGGGCAATGCCCAGAACGTCGCGGCCCTGCATGGCCGGCGGGATCGCCTGTGCCTGAATAGGGGTCGGTGTTTCGTAGCCCATATCGTCTATGGCTTTTTGTATGCGGGGGTCGAGGCCGAGCTGGGCGAAAGTTATATCAACGGGAGCGTCAGCGGGAATTTCGGTTATATCATTATCGGATGTCAAATTCGTCTTTCAGACTATCAGCGCTGATGCTTCATTGCCATCAGCTTTTGGTATTGCGGCGCAACATAGTCATGGGATTGCAAAGGTCAAGGGCGATACTACCGCGCTTGAGTAAGGGTTTGCGGCGGCTTTGCGGCGGTATTTTTGGGTGCGGGAGTGCGCGCTTCATTACTATCGTTTTGGCAATCTGAAATTCGGCAATCCAGTGCGAGTTGGTAAGTGCCGTAAGCACTATCGCCTTTTGGAAATACCATCGAGGCAATTGCGCCGGATAAGCGGTCTGCGACGACCTGTATTGTGCTGGCAAATTGGCTTGGAAATGCGACCGCATAGAGGTTATTGCCGAGGCGTGCTACGACATCTTCCATCCGCACCATGTTTTTGATCATGCTGCCAACCTGATCATAGGCGGCTTGCAAAATATCATCGGCAACAACATCGCCGCCGCGCTTATCAATGCGCACAAGCATCATCGCGCTCGGCAGTCCGGCGTATTTATCCGCAGCCATCACCCGGCGTAAGTGCGCGTAAAAGAATTTTTGATTATAAGTGCCGCTGGCGCTTTCCGTGCACCGCTCGCCGCCCAAATTGCCGAACTCGGTTTTAAGCTGCGTGTGCAGACGGTGATAATTGGCAAGCTCTAATATGCGCCCGCTCATCTCTTCTTCGCTGGCACCAAACGGGATAATGTCTGTTGCGCCTTTCGCAAAAGCATGATCATGGGCGCCAAAATCTTTGCCGGTCAGGAATAATGACGGTGTGTGATAGAGCCTGGCATTGCGCCGCATCGCTGCGCTAATCGACATGGCGGGCTCAGGCGAGCCCAGCATATTCATCACAACCGCATCGAAGTGGTTTTCATGCATAAAATCAAAAGCAGAGTAGGATGTGAACGCCGCAATCACGTCAACATTGCGCCGATCCAGAGCATTGATGATGACCATAAATTCCGGTGACGCTTTGCCAATAAACAGAACCCGGAAGCGCTCCTCGGTGGCAGACACGGCAAATTGATAATCAATACCAAAATCCTCACGCAGGGTCTCTATGCGCAGTGTGATCTCGCGCTGCATCGCTGAGAGGCGGATCATGGATGTCACCCGCGCCGCAATCTGCGCGGGATGGGCAGGCGGAAAAATCAGGGAGTCGCAGAGGCCGGCATAGGCTTTATCCGCTTGAGGCACCGCGCCAATCATCATAGGGGCTGCGGCTTGATAGCGTTTTTTCAGGGTCGTGATTATATCTGGCACGGCGTCCAGATGGTTTGACAGGGAGACTAAAATCGCGCGCGGCGGCGTGCGCGGCGCGCCTTTGAGAGTCTTGCCGTCATACAGCGCGATGTGCGTATCAAAGCCGGATTGTTCCAATTGCACGCCAATAAACGCCGCATGATCGGGATTATCCGTCGCAATCATGACAAGCTTATGACCACGCGGGGAGACCGGGCGGGCAAACTTCGAATCGCTTAAGGCACTATTGGTAGTCATAACCAAACAGTCGAGATAAAATGTTACCGGATGGTTAATGGGTGGGGTGTGCGCGTGCGGTCCGTTCAGATGGGTATTAAAAACTAAGATTATTCATCATTATCGCTTCTGTCTCACCACATTTTTTCTTCAAATCGTTTAACTAACCTATCCACAATACTGTCAAGGTAATCAAAAATCTTCCAAAGCCCAAACGAAGCAAGAAAAAGAGAGACAAATAACAAAAGGTCATCCGTAGGAAGATATTTGGAAAAATAAAATCCCATAAATAGTGCCATAATTACAAATCTTGGAAAAAATTTAATAAAGGCGAGCATGCAATGTAATAATAACTCAATCCAAAACTTCATACTTACCTCAACATCCACGTATTGCGCAGTTCACTGCTTAATCTGCCCCCATTACGCATTCTGAAACTCTTGTAATGAAAAACTATGCGAATGCGTAGGAAATTCTGCTTCAAAATACGCATTGTTGAAGTTAGGGCGTAAAAGGGTATAACGATCACATGAAAACGATTAAGTGAGTCTGTGCCACATGCGGACGCCCAAAGGATAGATTATGCCCGACAGCCATTTCGAATTTAGCGAACTGGATAATGCGATTATCGAGATTTTAAAACAGGATGGGCGCACCAGTAATCAAAAGATCGCGGACATGCTCGGCGTGACCACATCTATGGTCGCGACCTGTATCCGCCGTATGGAGAACGCTAAGGCCATGAAAGTCGTCGCGGTCTCGGACTTTAGCGCCTTTGATTATAATGTCCTGTTGCCAATCGGCGTCGATGTGAAAGGGCGCAAAGCCACCGCCGTTGCTGAGGATTTGGCCGCGCTGGACGAGGTGGCCAGTGTCCAGCTTGTCAGCGGAAAACATGATATTGAGCTTTTGGTGACGCTCGCGAGCCTTGATCATATGTCTGATTTTTTGCTCAATAAACTCTCTCAGGTGAAAGGCGTGCGCAGTCTGGACCCGTCATTTGCTGTTGAGATCATTAAATATGATTTCGACGTGGCCCCGATTTAGGACAGATTGATGAGCAATTATAATATTGACGAGCTTGACCAGCAAATCATTCACCTTCTGTCGGATGATGCGCGGCTTTCAAACCGCAAGATCGCCGCAGAGCTTGGCTTTACCGAGGGCACCATACGTTCGCGCGTGAAACGGCTCGAAGAAGAAAACTATATCCGCTTTACGGCTGTTACCAACATGTCTCACATGGACACGCCGCAGCTTGCCTATATCGGCATTCATGCCGAGCAGAACCAGATACGGCAAGTCGCCGAGCAGGTCGCTGAGTTTGCCGATATTAACGCCGTCATTATACTGCTCGGCCGCTTTGATATTCTGGCGATTGGCCTGTTCGAAGGGCTAGGGGCCGTGCACCAAACCGCGAGTGATAAAATCCTCGACCTGCCGGGTGTGCGCTTGGTTGAGACGGCTGTGGTTGTTGACGTGGTCAAATATGATAACCGGGTTGCCAAAATCATGACCCCGCATAGCGGGCCGGGTCATATCTCTGCTGGCAAAAAAGACTGATCGCCGATGTATAGCCTCCAAGAAATGTCCGACCGGCTGGAAATACAGGATTTACTGGCAGAATATTGCCACGCCATCGATAGCCGCAATTGGGACGCGCTGGATGAAATCTTCACGCAAGACGCCGTGATTGACTACACAGAAGCGGGCGGGGCCAAAGGCAGTGTTGCAGACATCAAAGCCTATCTCGGCAAAGCGCTCAAACCGTTCCCGGCCTTCCAGCACATGATCGGTTTGCCGCAAATTAAGCTCAGCGGCGATAAGGCGTCGGCCCGAACGGCTCTGTTTAACCCGATGCGTATCGATCAAGGCGGGCAGCCGCATATTTTCTTTGTCGGATTGTGGTATTGCGATGAGCTTGCGCGCACAGATAAGGGCTGGCGCATCGCGTCACGCTTTGAAGAACTGTCCTATTTCCACAACCTCCCCGAAGGGTTCATGCCTGCGGCTTAAAGTGCTTTAATCGCTTCCGGTAGCTCTCTGAATTGTCTCAAAATGATGTCCGGGCGGAGCCTCGCTGGCGGGGTATCGGCGTAGCCGTAGCTCATGAGTATGACCGGGACGCCAGCATTGCGGGCTGCTTTAACGTCGGGCTGGGCGTCGCCAACCATGACAATGCGGCGAGGGTCGCTGTGCCCGGCGGCGGCGAAAATATGTTTTGCCGACGGTTTTGACGGCGCTCCGTCTCGCGAGCCGACAACGCGGTCAAAATAGACATCCATCTTCAGCGCTCGGATCAAAGGCCGGGCCAAAAATCCGGGCTTATTAGTGCACACAGACAAAAGCGCCCCGCCTTCGCGTAAATCCCGCAGGGTGGTCAAAACGCCGGGAAAGGGCAGGCTCAGGCGGGCTATATCATCGGCGTAGCGCTCCAAAAACAGATTCAGCAACGCGTCCAGCCTTGCGTCCGTAATCGGCGCACCCGCCCTCGCGAAAGCTTCAGCGATAAGGACGCGCGCGCCAAACCCGACGCGGTCGCGGGCGGCTTTATAATCGGTCTCCGGTAGGCCGTCCTCGGCAATGACTGAGTTGAGAACACGCACCAAATCCGGAGCTGTATCGACCAAGGTACCGTCCAAATCAAAACAGATCGAAAGATTGTGAAGCTTTGTCATGAATTTCTGCGACTCCTGCCGTGCATATTGATTTATCTTCCGCTAAGACACGGCAGACCGTGGGCGATAGAATCGCTCTTATGCATATGAGGCTAACATGAAAACGAAACGCGCTGCCATTATTCTTGCGGCTGGTAAAAGTACGCGCATGAAATCCGTTCGCTCCAAAGTTCTCCATCCTGTGGGCGGGCGCAGCATGCTCTCATGGGTTACGGCGCTGGCGCGCTCTGCGGGTGTTGAGCGCCTCGTCTGCGTGGTCGGCGAGATGAACGCGGATGTGCGCGCCGAGGCCGAGAGCCTTGGCCTCAATATTGCCGTGCAGGAACCCCAGCGCGGGACAGGGCACGCCGTGCTCTGCGCGAAAGATGCCATGGACGGCTTTGAAGGTAATGTTGCTGTGCTTTATGCTGATACGCCGCTGATTCAGGATCCGACTCTAGAGAGCGTTTTCGCGGTGCTGGAAGCGGGGTCCGACGTGGCCGTTCTCGGCTTTGAGCCCGATGAGCCTGGCGCCTATGGCCGCCTGATCGAGGAAAACGGCGAACTGACAGCCATCGTCGAAGCCAAAGAGGCGACGCCCGAACAGCTTGCCGTACGCCTATGTAATAGCGGCGTGATCGCTGCGGGCAACGGGGATATGTTCTCGGCTCTGTCGCGCGTGACCGATGATAATGCCAAGGGCGAGTATTACCTGACCGATATTATCGAAATTCTACGCGGGGACGGCCGCAAAGCTGTCGCCGTGCATGCTGACGCGCTCGAAGTTTTAGGCGTGAACTCGCGTGCGGACTTGGCTATTGCCGAAAAGGCGTTTCAAGACCGCATGCGGCACGCCATGCTGGAGGCGGGCGTGACCTTGCGCGACCCGGCGACAACCTATTTTTCCTATGACACAGACATTGGCCAAGACGCCGATATTGGCGCAAATGTGGTGTTTGGGCCCGGCGCGCGCGTCGCCAGCCACGCCGTCATTCATCCGTTCTGCCATATTGAAGGCGCGGATATTGGCGCGCATACACAAATTGGCCCGTTCGCGCGCCTCCGCCCCGGTACTGTCATGGGCGAGGGCAGCAAGGCCGGAAACTTTGTTGAGACCAAAAAAACCACAGTCGGGAAGGGCAGTAAGCTTAATCATCTCTCCTATCTCGGCGACGCGGTCATTGGCGAGAACGTGAATATTGGCGCGGGCACAATTACCTGTAATTATGACGGCTATTTCAAACATGTGACCACCATCGAGGACGGGGCTTTTGTTGGAACAAATTCGTCACTGGTAGCGCCGCTCACCATAGGCAAGGGGGCATTTCTTGGCTCCGGCGGCGTTGTCACGGATGACGTCCCGGCTGACGCGCTTGCATTGGCGCGGGCCAAGCAAAGCAATAAAGACGGCTGGGCGGCGCGCTACCATGCGGCCCAAAAGAAACGCAAAGCTAAGGCATAGCCATGACCCAAGCCAAAGAAAATGCTGCCCTCGCAGCGCTTGATTTTGTTCAAGACGGCATGATGCTGGGCCTTGGCTCCGGCTCAACCGCTGAGATTTTTATAGAAAAGCTGGGCGAGCGCATAGCAGGCGGCCTCAAAGTCCAAGGCATCCCAACCTCGCAAGCCACAGCCGCCTGCGCGCGCGAAAACGGCGTGCCGCTTGCCGATGTCAATAAAGTCTCCGGCATTCATTTAACCGTTGACGGCGCGGATGAGGTCGACCCCTTGTTTAACCTGATCAAAGGCGGCGGCGCATGTTTGCTGCGCGAGAAAATTATTGCCCACGCGTCTGACCGTATGGTTGTGATTGCGGATAATTCGAAAATCGTTGAGGATCTCGGCGCGTTCCCGCTCCCCATCGAAGTTGACCCGTTCGGGATGGCGCTCACGGCAGAACATATTTATGCGGCCCTGAAAGCGACAGGATGCACGGACGGACAAACGGTATTGCGGCAAATGGCTGACGGCTCCGGCCCTTTAATAACTGACGGCGGACATTATATACTGGACTGCAAATGCGGACTTATCCCCAATCCCGGGGAGACCGCACATGTGCTGGGGCAAATCCCCGGCGTGGTCGAACATGGTCTGTTTATCGATCTGGCGGACGTGATTATTGTGGGCGAGAGCGATCATGCCCGCGTTATGGAGTTGTCCCGTGAGTAAATATGATTTTGACCTTTTCGTTATTGGTGCAGGCTCAGGCGGTGTTCGCTCGGCGCGTATGGCGGCGCAGCTTGGCAAACGCGTCGGCGTTGCCGAAGAAAGCCGCCCCGGAGGTACATGCGTTGTGCGCGGATGCGTCCCGAAAAAGTTCCTCGTCTACGGCGCGGATTATGGTGCATCCTTTAAAAAGGCCGAAGGCTATGGCTGGACAGCAAAAGACGTGTCGTTTGATTGGCCAGTTTTGCGCGATCACATCCAAACAGAAGTCTCAAGACTATCAGGTATTTACGCGGGATTATTAGAGCGCAACGGCGCGACGCTTTATCCTGAGCGCGCTGAATTTATCGACGCCCACACGGTGCGGCTATTGGATAGCGGTAAACAGATCACAGCCGAAACTATTCTCATTGCTGTTGGCGGCCGCCCGTGGATGCCCAAGCTCAAAGGCGGCGAGCATGCGATCACCTCTGATGAGGCGTTCACGCTTCCCGCTCTGCCTGAGCGCGTTCTTGTGGTCGGCGGCGGGTATATTGCCTGCGAATTTGCCGGAATATTCGCCGGGCTCGGCGTCAAAACCGTGCAGGCTTATCGGGGCAATTCGCTGCTGAACGGGTTTGATGCCGATGTGCGCAAGGCCGTGGATGAGGGTCAGGACAAAAACGGCATTGATTTACGTTTTGGCTGCTCCCCGGTTGAGATCAAGAAAGTCGGCGGCGGCTATAAAGTCACCTTTGATGATGGCTCGCAAATGGGCACGGACTTGGTGATGATGGCGACGGGGCGAAAACCGCACACGGTTGGTTTGGGCCTAGAAAATGCAGGCGTGAATATGGATAAAGACGGCGCGGTGATTGTCGATAAGTTTTCGCAAACCTCTCAAGCAAGTATCTACGCCGTGGGCGATGTCACCAACCGCGTCAACCTCACGCCCGTGGCGATCCGCGAAGGCATGGCCTTCGTCGAGACCGCAATAAAGGGCAATAAAACCGCTTATGATCACACCCAAATCGCCAGCGCCGTGTTTACGCGCCCGCCGGTTGGAACGGTCGGTTTGGGGGAAGGCGAAGCCCGCAAAACCTACAAAGACATTACGGTATACGAAACCAATTTCCGGCCTATGGCCAATATCCTATCCGGCTCACAGCACCGCTATTATATCAAGGTGATCACAGCAGGGAAAACCGAAAAAGTTGTCGGTGTTCATATGGTCGGCGATCATGCTGGCGAAGTTATTCAAGCAGTAGGCATCGCCGTCAAAGCAGGCCTGACCAAGGCAGATTTTGACGCCACATGCGCCGTTCATCCGACGATGTCCGAAGAATTGGTGACGCTAAGCGCGCGCAAAGAGTAGAGATAAACATGCATGATATCAAAGCGATAAGAGAAAACCCTGATCTGTTTGACGCGCTCTGGGCTAAACGCGGCCTTGAGCCGCAAGCCAAGATAATTGTTGACCGGGACGCGTTGATCCGTAAGGCGATGCAAGTCGTTCAAGAGGCAGAGCAGGCACGCAACAAAAACTCAAAACTCATCGGCCAAGCCATGGGCAAGGGCGATAAAGACGAAGCCGAACGGCTTAAAACCGAAGTGCAAGGCGCGAAAAATGTCATCGCCGCGATGGGCGCGCAGGTGGATAGCGAAAAGGCTGCGCTCAATGATCTCTTGGCGGGCCTCCCGAACCTGCCGTTTGAAGATGTGCCCAACGGCGAGAGCGAAGATGATAATGTCGAACTCCGCAAAGTCGGCACGCCGAGAGCGTTTGATTTCGAGCCCAAAGCCCATGATGATCTCGGGACTGAACTGGGCATGATGGATTTCGAAACCGCTGCAAAAATGAGTGGTGCGCGGTTTGTGGTCTTATCAGGGAAGCTGTCCCGCCTCGACCGCGCGCTCGCGGCGCTCATGCTGGATATTCAGACCGAAGAGCACGGGTATACGGAAACAACGCCGCCTTTTATGGTTCGCGCGGATGCGCTTTACGGGACTGGGCAGCTTCCGAAATTTGAGGAAGATTTGTATAAAACCAATGCTGACAGTTACTTAATCCCAACCGCTGAAGTCTCGCTAACCAATATTGTACGCGAATCCATCATTGACCCTGATTATTTGCCTCGACGTTTCACCGCGCATACGCCGTGTTTCCGCTCCGAAGCGGGTGCGGCTGGGCGTGATACCAAAGGCATGATCCGGCAGCATCAGTTCAATAAAGTCGAACTCGTCTCAATCACCAAGCCCGAAGAGTCTGAGGCTGAACATCTGCGCATGCTGGGCTGCGCTGAAGAGGTTTTGAAACGCCTTGATTTGCCGTACCGCGTCGTCGAGCTCTGTACAGGCGATTTGGGTTTTGGCTCGCGGCGTACATTTGATCTCGAAGTCTGGCTGCCGAGCCAAGAGACATACCGCGAAATTTCCTCTATTTCCAATTGCGGGGATTTCCAAGCCCGACGGATGAATGCGCGCTATAAGCACGCCGAGAAAGATAACCGTTTTGTCCACACCCTCAACGGCTCCGGCCTTGCCGTGGGCCGCACATTAGTCGCGGTGCTCGAGAACTATCAAAACGCAGACGGCAGCATAAATGTCCCGGACGCGCTCGTGCCCTATATGGGCGGCGCTAAGGTGATTGGCGCTTAAAGCCTCTCCTGGGGGAGAGGCGTTGTCTTTGAATTAAAGGGACTAGCATGAGAATACTGCTCACAAATGATGACGGCGTCCGTGCGGATGGTCTTCAGGTTCTTCGCAAAATTGCGGCGGAATTATCGGATGATGTATGGGTTGTTGCTCCGGATACAGAGCAATCGGCGGCCTCTCGCGGGGTCTCGCTGCATAACCCGGTTGTCAGCCGTAAGCTTGAAGACAAAGTCTATTCTGTCTCCGGTACGCCCACAGACAGCGTCATTGTGGCGCTGCGGGATGTGCTCAAAGACGGCCCGCCTGATCTTATTCTCTCCGGCGTGAACCGGGGGCAAAACCTGGCCGAAGATGTGACCTTTTCCGGCACGATTGCAGGCGCTTTGCAAGGCATGCAAATGGGTATTCCGTCGATTGCGCTCTCGCTAGCGCGCGGGTTTCAGGGCGCGCGCAGCTTGCCGTGGGAAACCGCCGAGGCCCACGGCGCGAAACTGATTAAACGCCTCGTGGATGAAGGCTGGCCGGAGAATGTCATCTTGTCGATCAATTTCCCCGATACCGCGCCAGACGCGGTCAAGGGCATGCAAATCACGCGGCAGGGCCATAGAGACTTCCAAATGAGCGGGATTGATAAACGCGCCCATCCGCGCGGGGGCCATTATTTCTGGCTGACATATGGTGCAGGGCGGTCAAACCCGCCGCAAGGCACAGATCTTCGCGCTATCTATGATGGCTATATTTCGGTTACGCCGCTGCATACCGATTTGACGCATTTCGATACGCTCACCCATTTCCAAGATTTATTCAGCGAATAATCTCACATGATCGATCCGCGCCTCATGGATATGGTGATTAGGCTGCGCGGGCGGGGCATATTTGACGTACGCGTTTTGCGCGGGGCTGAGCAGGTTGCGCGCCGCCATTTTGTCGGCGACGGGTTTTGGGAGAAAGCCTATGATGAGCGCTCACTGCCGATTGCCTGCGGCCAGACAATTTCCGAGCCGCTGACGATTGCGATGATGACCCAAGCGCTGGATGCGGGCGAGACCCATAAAATTCTCGAAATTGGCACGGGCAGCGGCTATCACGCCGGAATATTATCGCGCATAGGCCGCCGGGTTTATTCCATTGAGCGCTATCACCAGCTTTTAACCGAGGCCGAAGCCCGGTTTGAAAAACTGGGCCTCGTCAACATTGTCACCCGCCACGGGGACGGCCGCTATGGCTGGAAAGGGCAGGCCCCTTTTGACAGGATTATTGCGACCTGCGCTTTGAAGTCCGTCCCCAAAGCCTTGCTGGAACAGCTCGCGGAGGGCGGTATTTTGGTCGCTGTGATCAAAGGCGAGCTGATGAGGTTTTCAAAACAGGGCGGGTCTATCCGGCAGGATACTATATTGCCGCTTGATCTCCCGATCGTCGAAAGCGGAAAATCCCAAGTTTTATAACGTCTCTTATGAGCACCCTGTTGTGGTGCCGCACGTATCGCATTTCAGGCACGTGCCGTTTCTGACCAGTGTAAAATGTCCGCATTCCGTACAGCTATCGCCCGTATAGCCTTTGAACCGCGCGGTTTGTGAGGATTGGTCAGAGACGCTGGCGGAGGTTCCGGGCGAGCCGCCTGTTCCGGTTTGCGGAACGTCCACAGCTTCGAAATCAATATCTTCAATGACGTCATCCTCAGCAGGGTCGCCCGTGCGGCGGGCAAAGGGCAATATATTGTCATCATCAGAAGTCTGGCGTAGGAAGCCTTTGGAATATCCGGGCAGGAGGAACTGACCGCTGGCGTCCTCGTCGCTTGGGGCCGGGTTCCTCTCGGCCTCGCCGCTGCCAAGATTATCAGGCGCTGCATCTTCGCTGCTGACATGGGCGAGATCATCCCAGCCGAGATAGGAGATACCCAGCTCGCGGAAAATATAATCGAGGATGGAGTTGGCGAATTTAATCCGGTCATTGCCTGTGACGGGGCCGGAGGGTTCAAACCGGGTGTACACATAGGCTTCGACAAATTCCTCGAGAGGCACGCCGTATTGCAGGCCAATAGATATGGCGATAGCAAAATTATTCATCAAACTACGGAAGGCCGCGCCTTCTTTGTGCATATCAATGAATATCTCGCCGAGGCGTCCGCTTTCAAATTCGCCTGTATGCAGATAGACCTTATGTCCGCCAATCGTGGCTTTTTGAATATACCCTGTGCGGCGATCCGGCAGGCGTTCGCGTTCCACCGGTTTTTCGACAATACGTTCGACGATTTTTTCGACGATGCGTTCGGCCGCCGCTGCTGCGCGCTTACCGGTTGGTTCGTTTGCGGCGTCTTCTAAAGCGTCCAAATCGGCACCGCTAAAGACTGATGCGTTGAGCGGCTGCGAGAGTTTGGAGCCGTCCCGGTAAAGCGCGATGGCTTTCAGGCCAAGGCTCCACGCTAGGTCATATATATCCGCGCAGTCTGAGATATTGGCACTAGCGGGCATGTTGACAGTTTTTGAAATCGCGCCGGAGACAAAGGGCTGCGCCGCCGCCATCATGAGGACATGGGACTCGGCCGAGAGTGAGCGGGTGCCGATACGCCCGCACGGCGTCGCGCAATCAAAGACGGGGAGATGCTCATCTTTCAAATGCGGCGCGCCTTCGAGGGTCATCGCGCCGCCTGCATAAATGTTCGCGGCGTCAATACCGGATTGAGCGAAACCGATGAGCGGGAGTAAATCATGTCCGCTGCGCGATAATTGCTCATCTGTCAGCCCTAAGGCTTCTTTGCAAAACTCTGGGCCCAAAATATCGGTGCTAAACGCGAAACGAATATCAAAGGCGTCTTTAACGGCGGCTTCAACGCGCTTGATTTCATAATCGCTAAAGCCGCGCTCACGCAGAGCTGTGTGATTGATGGCCGGCGCGCCTTTTAGCGTGCCGTGACCGAGTGCGTAAGAGATTATCTCGTCAATTTCGGATGGCTTATATCCCAAAGCCGTCAGCGCTGAGGGCACAGCACGGTTGATGATTTTGAAATGTCCGCCGCCTGCAAGAGACTTGAATTTGACCAGCGCGAAGTCCGGCTCAATGCCTGTCGTGTCGCAGTCCATCAACAGACCGATTGTGCCTGTTGGTGCGATGACACTGATTTGCGCGTTTCTGAACCCGTGCTCAGCGCCGTCTTTTTGCGCGCGTTTCCAAAGGGCCACAGCGCGCTGCGCCACGCCATCAAAAGGGCAATCATTGCGGCTAAGCGGCACGGGTTTATAGGACAGTCCGTCATAAGAGACGCGGCCTTCGGCGGCGCGGCGGTGATTTTGGATGACGCGCATCATTGGCTTGGTATTTGTCTCATATTGCGGGAATGCGCCCATAATTTTTGCCATCTCGCTGGAGGCTGCATAGGCAGCGCCGGAGAGCAGGGCCGTAATCGCGCCCGCGGCAGCGCGTCCTGCCTCGCTGTCATAGGCGATGCCGCAGGACATAAGCAGACCGCCAAGATTGGCGTATCCGAGGCCCAGCGTGCGGAACTCATAGGAGCGTTTTGCGATTTCTGATGAGGGGAACTGCGCCATCATCACGGAGATTTCCAGCACAATCGTCCATAAGCGGCAGGTGTGCTCGAACGCCGGAACATCAAATTGATTGTCTGAGGTTTTAAACGTCAATAGATTCAGTGATGCGAGGTTACACGCCGTATCATCGAGAAACATATATTCGGAGCAGGGGTTAGACGCCGTAATCGGCCCCGACTCCGGACATGTATTCCACGCATTGATTGTGTCGTGAAACTGAACGCCGGGATCGGCGCTGGCCCACGCGGCGCGGGCGATTTTGTCCCATAAATCCCGCGCGCGAACATTTTTCGCGATAGCGCCGTCCGTGCGGCGGATGAGATCCCAGCGGGCATCATCTTTGACGGCCTGCATGAACGCGTCAGTCACGCGGACTGTATTATTAGCATTTTGCCCGCTCACTGTGCGGTAGGCTTCGCTGTCCCATCCGGCGGTAAATTCTTCAACGTCAATATGCTCAATGCCCTGCATGGCAAGCTGCAGCGCGCGGGCAATGGCCCCGTCAGGCACGCCCGCCCGGCGGGCAGCAGACATTTCGCGGCGCAGGGCTTCGTTCTTAGACGGGTTGAAACAGTCGTCTTTGTCTCCGCTGCAATTCAGGCCCGCTTTCATAATTGCGGTCAGGCTGCGTTTGACGGTTTTCGAGCCCGCAACAAGCGCCGCGACTTTCATTTCCTCGGATGATTTCCAATCAATGAAGGCTTCGACGTCCGGGTGGTCAACATCCAGAATAACCATTTTCGCGGCGCGCCGCGTTGTGCCGCCGGACTTTATCGCGCCCGCAGAGACGTCGCCGACTTTGAGGAAGCTCATCAGGCCGGAGCTTTCGCCGCCGCTGGATAAAGGCTCGCCCGCGCTGCGGACATTGGAAAAATTGGAGCCTGTGCCGGAGCCATATTTAAACAGCCTTGCCTCGCGTTTCCACAAATCCATAATGCCGCCATCGCCGACGAGGCTGTCATTGACGGATTGGATAAAACAGGCATGGGGTTGCGGCCGTTCATAGGCGCTGGTGGATTTCTTGGTTTTGCCTGTCAGGTGATCGACAAAATAATGCCCTTGGGCTTTGCCCGCGAGGCCATAAGCCCAGTGTAGTCCCGTGTTAAACCATTGCGGAGAATTAGGCGCGGCCATTTGCGCGGCCAGCATATACCGCATTTCATCATAAAATGTGCGTGCGTCTTTTTCGGCGTTGAAATATCCGCCCTTCCATCCCCAATATGTCCAGCATCCGGCAAGCCGGTCAAAGACTTCGCGCGCATCATTTTCGCCGCGTGTGCGCTCGGATTTGGGGAGTTTGTCGAGAGCTTTTTTGTGCGGTTCGCGGCGTTGTAGCCAGCCGGGAACGTCCGGTTCTGCGGCGAGCTGCGTGGCAACGGGTATGCCCGCACGGCGAAAATATTTACGGGCGAGAATATCGCAAGCCACCTGTGACCAACTCTCCGGAGCTTTGAAATCGGCAACACGGGACATGACTTTGCCGTCCGCGCTACGCAGTTCACTGCTCACGGTTTTAAAGGTGATACCTTCATAGGGGCTTTCGCCGTTGCGGGTGAAATGGCGTTTGATCTGCATCGATTCTCTCATCTTCTTAACGGCGAAGATAAGAGCCAATCCGCGCGGCGGCAATAGCTGTGCGGCGAATGTTTATGGCGAGGGCATTATCCGCAGGGCAGCTGTATATGGATGGTTTGCAGGGTCAAATCTAAGAATTCAGATAAGCGCACTTGTAAGTCCCTCCCCCTTGCGGGGAGGGATTTAGGGTGGGGGCCTGCTTCGCGTCCGCGAAGTGTAGGGTGCTATAGCAAGCTTAGTATTCATTCGCCGTAGACACGGCGAGACCCCCACCCCGGCCCTCCCCGCAAGGGGGAGGGAGTGAATATGATGCGTGTTTCAAGGTTTGGTGACTCTATTGAAGATGCCCAAATCGCCGATATGCGATAGCCGTGATTATCCCGGAGCGGTGGCCACCCGGGCGGCGAGGCCTTGCGGCGCGGGGCCGGTTTCGGTGGATGTACTGGTCGGTACTATCGCCAAAGCAGGCATGCATTCAACCTGAAGAATATCAGCCTCAAGACCGCTGACATCGGTTGTCAGGGTTATGATATGGGTGATCATCGACAGCCAAAGCGTATCGGGATCTATGGAAGCGCTGCCGCATCCGGCCGC
Organism: uncultured Caulobacterales bacterium; assembly: GCA_964352275.1. Classification (GTDB taxonomy): domain Bacteria; phylum Pseudomonadota; class Alphaproteobacteria; order Caulobacterales; family Maricaulaceae; genus JACOMS01. Next base: position 7,962 of record CAYGRF010000002.1, on the reverse strand, counting down.
ACCGCCGCCACTTCGTAAATCATCCGGCGTGATCTCAATCGGTTTTAACGTGGGATAGAGCGGCGTATACCGCGATGATGAAGACCCGGCATATCGGCGTGAGTGAGCTGTTGGCGTACCGCTTTTAATCGAGGCGAGGCGGTAAAGGCCTAGATTAGCCGGTTTTGTACCGGATGCAGGCGAGCGGTTTGAACGGCTGCGGGATGTCTGGCGCGGGTTTTTGGGTGTGTGAATACCTGCCGCCGCGTTAGCTGCGCGCCTGTACCAGCGCCGGAGGGCTGCGTGACCTCCGAGATCCTTTAACACGCGCTGCCGCCAAGAGGCGTCTACACGGAGCTTACGGCGAAGCCATAATTCGAAATTGGTTTTTTCTGTCTTGTAAATCTGCCGCAATTGCCGGCGCAGGGCTTGCGCGGCGCGCCAGGCTCCGCGTTTGCCGATCATGCTCCGCGCGCGGCTCATGCCAGCCGCAAAAGCCGCATAGAGGCTTTGCGTACAGGCCGCTTCGGGTATAGCATTTATATCGTCAATGTGGTGGTGTGTGTTTAAGTTTTTCATGGCGGTAATATATCCCCAAACCCGAAAGTGAGGATTATTTTTTTTCAAACGCTGCTACAGCGAGCGAAACTGCGGATTTAAACAAGGATTATTATTACAATGGGTATGTAAGGTCCCATGCCCGATTCCAGTTTAACAAGTCCTACAGAAAACTTATACCCGATTTGGAAATCCTGACGAACGCGCGCCCGGCAACCCGGTGGCTTTCAATGGGGCCTATAACCGCAGACGGGGTTGAACCCGGATTGTCGCCTGCGGCGATGACGCGGCCGTTATCAATGCGTTCAATACGTTTAACAATACGCCCTAAGTCACTGTGATTTATCACATAAATAAGCCCCGCACGCAGAGTGCGGGGCTTTATGGTGATGATATAATCACCGCTTTCGAGGGCGGGAGACATGCTGTCGCCCGCTATTTTTACGAGGCTAAAGACCAAGCCTATAGATCTGGGTAGACAACTTCGAGCGCGGGCGCATAGGGCGCGGTCACGCGTTTGGACTTCACGCCTTTCATAGCCCAGAACATTTCTGCAAATTCGTTGCAGAGCTCGACTAGGGCTTCGCCGTCTTCGCGGTGCAGGTCCTGTTTACAGGCGCTGGCCTTCATCATGATTTTATGGGCCAAGTCATGCGCGTTAGGGTATGTCTCAAACTTGTCGCCTTTGATGAAGTCGCCCCAAATGATGCGAATTTCGGCTTTGACTTTTTCGGCTTGCTTTTCTTTTTCGGCCGAGTTGCGGGCGACTTGCATCGCAGTGTGGACGGTCATTTCTTTGTCTTTGAGGCCAATCAGAATGTCCATTTGGCGCACGGTAGACAGAGCATGGTAGAGCGCGGGCTGCGGATCGTAAATGCCGCAGGGAATGTCGCAATGGGCTGACGCCGTATCAATCTGGTTGTCAAGTTTTGAAAGTAAGTCGTGTAACATATATCTCTCCTTAGGCGCGGTTTTTACGGGCTAACTTATAGGCAATGAACCCGACAACGGCGCTGCCTGTGAGCAACATCGCAATGTGCAGCGGGCTTGAGAGCCAATGCAGAACCACTGTTATGAAGTCAGCAGTATGCGCGCCGGTGTGGGCGTGTGCGGTGCCTGTCAACGCCAGGGCGCTGGCGGATAGCACTGTTAAAGTTTTGGCATAGGAAGTCATATAGGCCTCTTTCTTTCGGGTTAAAATGTACTGAATTTAAAATCCATGTGTTAACCCTAAGCAGATTGTGTTTTTCCTGCAAGTGAGTAACAGAGACGCGGTATGAATAATCTGGATATTATACAAGAGCGGGTGGAAAAGGCTGACCCAGACCGTGCGCGTTCAGCGCGTTTGGCGGATGTGGAGGCGCGGACGCGGCTATTATGGCTTTACGGGTTTCACTTGGAACTCGCCAAAGTGCCTGAAATCGTCAGTGAGCCGATGATCGGGGCAATTCGCTATCAATGGTGGCGTGATGCCGTGGACGAAATTTACGGGGGCGGAAAGGTTCGCTTACACGAAATTACAACGCCGCTTGCCGCGCTATGCCAAGAGGCTGAGCTGCCGCGGTTTTGGGTTGACCGCTTAATTGACGGACGCGAGCGTGACTTGGATTCGCAGCCCTTTGCCGGAATGGATGAGGCGAGAGACTATTGCCGCCAAACCTCAGGGGTTTTGATGCAGCTTGCGGCGCGATGCCTGACCGATGATTATGACGAGGAAGCGGTGCTAAAGGCCGGGGAGGTTTGGGGGCTTACGGGCTTGCTGCGCGCCTTTCCTTATTATCATGGGGGCATGCTCAGCGGCATCAGCTTTGAGAGCTTGCTCTCCGAAACAAAAGAAACATATCAACAGGTTAAGGGTCATAAGTTCGCGCCGAATTTACTGCCTGCCATTGCCTATGCAGGTCTTGTCCCGGCTTACCTTAAGACCATGTCAGCGCTGGGGTTTGACGCCAAAAGCAGTCAAGCCGTTGTCAGTCCGCTAAAAAAGCAACTTCGCCTGTTTGCTGTCACATTATCCGGGCAGTTATAGGGAGTAGCCGTCATTATCACCATAATCACGAATTGACATCTAGCCCCGCCGCGGCATTATGCTTTTGCATTATAAAAAAATAGGTGAGGTGACTGTGACTGATGTAACTCAATCCAATGGGAATAAGGGCATACTCGGCTGGATCGAGCGCACCGGGAACAAACTCCCTGATCCCGTCTTTATCTTCTTTTACCTGATCTTACTTTTGATCGTCATATCTGTTATCAGCGCACTTGTCGGTGTATCTGCCAAGCACCCCACACAAATGGGAGGCGATGGAGCACCTTTAATTATCAAGGCTAAAAGTTTGTTTTCGCCGGATAATATACAAAAATTATGGGTCGATATGCCCAAGACATTTACGCACTTTCATCCTCTTGGATATGTGTTGGTCGTGATGTTGGGTGCGGGCGTTGCGGAACGCTCCGGCCTGTTTGCCAGCGCCATACGCGCTTCCATTCGCAGCGCGCCCAAATATTTACTCACGCCTGCGGTCGCGCTTATCGCCATGATTTCCAATCACGCGGCGGATGCGGGTTATGTGGTTATGATTCCTTTGGCGGCGATTATCTTCGCCTCTGCGGGCCGTCATCCGCTCGCAGGCATTGCCTGTGCGTTTGCCGGGGTCTCAGGCGGGTTTTCAGCCAACATCGCGCCGGGGCAGCTTGACGCATTATTGTTTGGGATTACCGAAACGGCCTATGTCGCAAGTTCTATCGACGCGGGATGGACGGCAAATATTGCGGGTAACACTTACTTTATCATCGCGCTATTGTTTATATATTTGCCGATTATCTGGTTTGTAACGGATAAGATTATCGAGCCGCGCCTTGGTAAATGGGTGCCTGATAGTGACAGCGATATGAAATCCTACAGCGAAGAGGATAAGCCTCTGACCGATGACCAGCGCAAGGGTTTGCGCTGGGCGGGTCTGGCGATTTTGTTTGTCTGCGCGCTCTGGGCGTTCATGACGTGGGGGCCCGGCAACGCGCTTTACCTGACGGATGCCAATTTCGCGTCCATGGGTTTCACGCCGGACCAAATTGCGAGCAAAGAATGGTATGACCGTCTCAATCCGTTTTTCCGGTCTTTGGTTGCGGGCTTCTTGGTTCTGTTCCTTCTTGCAGGCTGGGCTTACGGTAAGGCGGCCAAGACCATCAATAACCATAAAGACCTTGTGGCGATGATGAGCGAAGCGATGAAGGATATGGGCTATTACCTTGTGCTGGCTTTTGCAGCTGCGCATTTTGTCGCCATGTTTGGCTGGTCAAATCTTGGGCTTATCTCGGCGGTGCACGGCGCGGACGCCATCCAGTCCAGCGGACTGCCGCTCCCGATTGCGCTTGGCATGATTGTCTTGTTTGCCGGGCTATTGAACCTGTTTGTCGGGTCTGCATCAGCCAAATGGGCGCTTCTCGCGCCGGTGCTTGTGCCGATGCTCCTGCTGCTTGGGATTAGCCCGGAAGGCGCAACAGCCGCCTACAGGGTTGGCGACGGCGCGACCAATATTATCACGCCTTTGATGGTATACTTCCCGCTGATTTTGGTGTTTGCGCAGCGCTGGCAGAAAGATTTCGGGATTGGTTCACTGACCGCGATGATGATTCCGTATTCAGTCTGGCTGCTGATTTCCGGCGTCATATTGATGATGGTTTGGGTATTCTTCGGCCTTGACCTCGGCCCGGGCGCGCCGATGAGGATTAGCCTAACTGGCGCTTAAACATGGCTAAAGGCTTGCCTCAAAGCTACGCGCACAGAGACGATCTGGACTATCTTGCCGCAAAAGGCCTTTCGTCGGCTCAGACATATGTCCCTGCAATGAACCTTTTCCGGGACGCGCCGCATTGGCGCGCATGGGCGCTTGCAGCGCTTCTAGCGCTGGGCGCGGGGCACATGCTCGCCGGAATTGTCTTCTTTTTTGCTTTTAACTGGCAGGATATTCCAGACGGGTCGAAATTTTTGATCATTCAAGGCGGAATGGTCGCCTGCGTTGCTGGATGGTTTTTGTGCCGATTGGACAAAGGCGCGGGGCCCGCATTTGGCATTGGCGCGAGCGTTCTTATCGGCGTTTTGCTCGCAGTCTTTGGGCAGGTCTTTCAAACGCCCTCGACTCTATATGCGCCGTTTACGCTATGGGCGGTTTTGAGCCTGCCGTTCGCGGCCATGTCAAAATCAGTGGCGCATTGGACAGTGTGGACCGCAATCTTTTGCGTTGCAGCGCAGAGCTATATCTGTGAGGGTATTCGCCCGGTGCACGGGCCAGTCGCCTCTCAATGGGCAATGCTCGTCTTTTCCGCCGCGGTAGCAGGTCTGGCGTTTGTTTATGATAGATTTTCAGCGAAACATATTTGGGCGCAAACGCGGTGGTTTTATCCGTTGCTTCTTATTATTTCTCTCGTAAGCGCGTTTGTCGTCTTTACCGAGGCCTTTTGGGATAACCAATTCCGCCCGATCTGGATTGCTGCGCTTCTCGGCGTTTTGGGCTTGCTGGCCTATCATTATAAACGCCGCCCAAGCCTTCTGCCGCTATGCCTGATCACGTTTGGCGTCTTTGCTATGGCGGCGCAATTGGGGTTTCGGCTGCTCGAGGATATACGCGACTTTACCGTGACCAGCCTGCTGATCTTTATCTGGTTGACGGCTTTAACAATCGGCCTTGCGCGTCTTTTCAAACATTATTACGGGCAGTTTCCGTCCCATGACCGCGAAACCGGGGCAGAAGAACAGGCCGGAGCAGGCGGCTCGCAGAGCCAAGACGAGACCGCTGGTAGCGGCGTTGAAATCACGGCCCTCGCGGATCGTTTAAACCAGAGTAAAAGCACCATAAGCGGCGCTTTGGCGAGCCGCGAGGAGCACAATACTGCATGGTATATCGACGTTATGCTAGCCGTAGGCGGCGTCATGGCGGCACTATTTGCTGCGTTGTTTTTCGCGAGCCTTTTGGCGGTCACGCTTGATGTCTCTGATGAAGGTCCGTTTATTGTGATTGGCGCGTTCGTGTATGCGGGCAGTCTCTTGGCTCGCCGTAGATTTGATCATGAGTTTGCCCGGCATTTCCTCAACACATTTATCCTGGCCGGCGGGTTACTCGCGATTGCAGCGCTTGGCATTTTAACCAACGGCAACGGTATTTTTATTCTGGTCGCTGCGGCTTTATCAGCGGTGACAATGGTCTGCGTGCGAGACAGGATTTTGGAATGTCTCATGGCCATCGGACTTGTATCCTGTCTGCTATATGCGGTGGCTAAATATGATATTCCCGCGCCTTATATTCTCGTGAGCCTATTTTGCACGGGCGGCGCGGTTATCGGCTTGACGCAGCCTATAGGCCGCCGTGTCTTTAGCGCCGCAGGGAGTGCGTTTCTGATCGCCCTGCCGATTATTGGCGGGAGCCTTGTGCACATATCAAAGCGTTCAGATATTATGGCGATGCCCGGAACGGTAGAGCATATGGCAGCGATAGGGATCATGCTGATTGCGATTTGGTGGATCAATCGGCGGTTGGCCTGGGGAACATTACGCTGGGCTGAGTTTCGTCCGCCGCTGCTCATTCTTGCCCCGCTTATAATTGCGGGAGCGATGATGCCTCTTGGCGGTATATTCGCGCTTATGACATTGCTCATTGGGTATATGTTGGGGAGCCGGACACTCGCCTTTATCGGCGCGCTTATGCAAATATATTTCCTGACAATGTTCTATTTTGATCTGCAAATCACGCTGTTGAATAAATCGATTATTTTGATGGTTTCCGGCGCGCTCTTTGCGCTGATATGGGCATTTTTATACCGGCGAAGGAGCAAGCATGTCTAAGCTGATACGCTACGCTGTTATTGCGCTCACGCTGGCCGTGATTTTGGGTTTGATGAACCAGCAGATCAGCCGCCTGAATGCTATTCGTGCGGATGGTCAGGATTTGCTGCTCAAGCTTCGCCCGGTCGACCCGCGCGCGCTCATGCAGGGCGACTACATGGCATTACGATACGACAGACAGGCCTATCCAGAGACAGACGGGGACTTGCCTACGTCCGGTACGGTTATTTTGTTGCGGGACGCGCAAAATGTTGGCCGTTTTGCGCGGTTTGATGATGGCGGCGACCTTCGGCCGAATGAACTGCGCCTTTCGTATGCGCGGCGCTTTGCGGGTGATGTCAATTATGGCGGCGCGCGCTATTTCTTTGAAGAAGGCACGGCAGAGACGTTTGAAAATGCCGAATACGGCGTTTTTAAAGTCAGCCCGGACGGCCAAGCGATCTTAACCGGACTGGCGAGCGCCGAGTATGCGCGTCTTTCTGCGCCGTAAAGCATCCAGCACCCCCGTCTTCCTCTGTTCGTGAACCGTAGATGAACCGTGTGTTACAGAATGTTCAGGCAGCATTTGTCATAAGAGCATGTAATCGGTAACAAGCTAGGAGGATGCTGTGATGCGCATAATATGCATAATGATTTTAGCGGGACTTATATGGGTGTTAGCCGCGCCCTCGGCATCAGCCGCTGTGACGTGCGCGAATGTGCGGTGCGCATCCGGTACATGTATTGATACGCCGTCCGGGCCAACATGCCAGCCGCGCTTAACCTGCGCGAATACGCTGTGCGCTGCCGGAAATAAATGTATCGAATCTGCCGCCGGGCCGCGCTGCGTTGCCAATTCGGAAGGTCCCTATATTCATCCGCGCCCGCCTTACATAAAGCCAAGCCCGCCGCAGACTAATCGGTGCCGGAAAGTCAGAGAGACTTTCCACGGACACACATATTACCGCAAAGTCTGCGACCCGGTTACGCAGCCATCCCAGCCTCATCACTACACGCCGCCGCGTACATATCCGGACTATGGTAGAGGCCATAATAGACGCCATTACGGCAACCGATATGGATCCGGGCATGTTGGCTCCCCTTACTACCCTCTAGGCCATGGCTATAATCCGCGCCCGCAGCCGCGTCCGGTTCCGCTGCCTCATCCCCGCCCCAATCCCGATATTATGTGTCCGGCGGTTTATAATCCTGTCTGCGCGCAAAAGGCCGTGCAATGTGTTCGCGCGCCGTGCCCATCGGTTCAGCAAACCTTTGGCAATAGCTGCGAAGCCAGCCGCGCCGGGTACTCCGTTTTGTATCAGGGAACGTGCCGATAAACACAGCACTTCACCCGATCACAAGGCGCAGGAAACCTGGAAGACATATCTTCCGGGTTTTCATTGTATATTAGGGCGGTGTGCCCTATATGTATGAAGCTGGCTTGCCAGATATGACGATAAACGCGCATATAATAAACGGACTGGACCCGGGGGCGGTACCCGGCGGCTCCACCATAAGAACATTCATTCCGGTTAACCGGCGAGTGTTTTTTTGATGGGGCCGAAATAGGATCGACAGACGTCTAAAGATGTTAGCTTTCGTTCGGA
>CAYGRF010000001.1:0-62927 GCA_964352275.1 uncultured Caulobacterales bacterium | reverse complement strand
CTAGATAGCGTGGACGATCTAAGGATTTGTTATCTATGATTTGAAAGTCTGTTGTGGGTAGTTCCTTCATATTTTAGCGGGGATCATAAGTAGAATTTTCTATATGCTTCACGCAGGGGATTTTACGATGAGAATAAGCAGATATAGTAACAGCCAAATCATAGCGATACTAAAGTAGGCTAAGGCGCATACGCCAGTGCCTGCGCCATGCTGCGAGCATGGTGTCAGCAGTGCGTTATTTTATAAGTGGCGCTCCAAATATGGGGGTATTACCCTGGTCTTTTGTGTCGGTTTTATTTTCCGCAAGACATGGGGGCCCTAACCCCTTAGAACGGGCTCAATAGATTCATATTCCCCAGATTCATATTCCCCATTTTACGGAGCTTTCCATGTCGTTACCATCCACTTACCTGCAAATGCTTTCCACGGTTTCAGATAAGGGCGAATTGACAATGGCATTGGCGGAGAAGCCTATGCCGACCCCCAAAGCCGATCAGGTTGTCGTGCGCATCGAAGCTACGCCGATTAACCCGTCTGATCACGGCGTTATGTTTGGTTGGGCTAGCATGAACGGGGCCAACTCTAGCGGCGAGGGCGCGAACCGCGTTTTAACGGCGCCTGTATCCAAACAAGGTATGGGCGTCATGAAGGCGCGCATCGGCCAAGATCTGCCCGTTGGAAATGAGGGCGCAGGTACGGTTGTTGCCGCAGGCGATAGCGAATACGCGCAGAGCCTGATAGGCAAGGTTGTCGCCGTCATGGGCGGGGGCATGTATGCTGAATATCGGTGTCTTCCCGCTGCGATGTGTATGCCGCTGATGCCCGGTCATACGGCCAAAGACGGTGCGTCCAGTTTTGTCAATCCGCTCACTGCGCTATCATTCCTTGAGACTATGCGCCTCGAAGATCACACCGCGATTGTGCATACGGCGGCTGCGTCAAATCTGGGACAAATGCTCAATAAAATCTGCCAAGCGGACGGGGTTGACCTTGTCAATATTGTACGCCGGAAAGAACAGGCTGAAATTCTGCGCGGTCTTGGCGCGAAATATATTGTCGATAGTTCCAAAGACAGTTTCATGGCAGATTTGACGGATGCCATACATGCGACCGGCGCAACGCTTGGCTTTGACGCCACGGGCGGAGGACAGCTCGCGTCTAATATTCTCAGCGCTATGGAAGCGGCCGCCGCGCGCACGCCGGGCGCTTACAGCATTTACGGCTCGGTTAAGCACAAACAAGTCTATCTTTACGGCGGTCTTGATGTGTCACCAACGGTTCTCACGCGCGGTTACGGCATGGCGTGGGGCGTGGGCGGATGGCTGCTGCCAAATTTCCTCGCCAAAGCGGGCATGGAGGTCGGAACCCGGCTACGCACCCGGGTCTCCAAAGAGCTGAAAACCACATTCGCCAGCCATTATACTGATGAAATTTCACTCTCTGAGGCTTTGGACGCGGACATTGTGGCGCGCTATAACGCCAAGGCAACCGGAACGAAATTCCTGATCACGCCGCAAAAGGCAGTTTAAGTTATATTTGGGCGTACTATGAAGATTACTGCTATTGACGGACATCCGGGAACGAGCCGCTTAGTGACCGCCCTTATGGATCGGTATTTGGAGGCTGCCGAAGCTGCGGGAGCCGAAGTCACGCGGTTTGCCTTGCGGGATATGGATTTTGATCCGGTCTTGCATGAGGGCTATAAACAGCGCCAAGAGTGGGAGCCTGATCTTAAGCGGGCAGCACAGTCTATACAGGATTGCGATCATTTGCTGCTCGGGTTTCCCATGTGGTGGGGCGGACAACCCGCATCGCTCAAAGGGTTTTTTGACCGCGTTTTCCTTCCCGGTTTCGCCTTTAAATATCACGAAAATGATCCGATGTGGGACCGCTTGCTGACCGGGCGCAGCGCGCAGGTTTTCGTGACCTCTGATACCCCGAAGTTTTTTCTCAAGCTCTCCTACGGCGCGCCGGTGTTTAATCAGATTAAAAAACAGGTTTTAGGGTTTTCGGGATTTAAGCCTGTCAAACTCAATTATTTCGCGCCCATACGCAAAAAAGGCCCGAAAGACTTTGAGCCTTGGCTCAAGAAGGCCGAGACATTGGGACGTAAAGCCAGATCCAAATAAACACCTCTCAGCCCGACTTTAATGGCCGCTAAGGAATAACCGAAATTATCTTTCGCCGCATAAAAGCCCATATTGAAAAAGAGAACTGGTTCGCTGTTGGGATTGATTTTATCATCGTTGTTTTTGGTGTTTTTATCGGTTTGCAAGTGGCAAACTGGAATGAGGCCAGACAATTTTTGAAAGTCGAATCGGGCTATCTCTCCGAACTAAGGGCCGAGATGACGGAAAATATTCGTGTGGGAAATAATAAATATGAACTCAGAGAGCAGATCCTTGCTTCCAGTAAGCGGGCGCTTTCGTTTCTTGATGCTGACGGCCCGTGCGAAAGTCAATGCTGGGAGCTTTTGGTCGATTTTTTTATCGCCTCTCAGGTGCCGGCTGAGGCGCGTTCACGCGTAATCTTTGACGAGATGCTACGTCTTGGGTTGCCGCGTTCACCAACATTAAAAGATGCGATGATTGTTTATGATAAAAACGAGCGTGCCGACAGCCTTGTGACGTCGGAATTTCCACAATACAGACAAACAGTTAGGGGGCTTTTTCCGCCTGATGCCGCGCAGGCTTTATGGCAAAATTGTCATTCGACTGTTGGCGGGGAGAGAAATGACCTTGAGGTGTTTCTCACGAATTGCGAGCAAAATTTGAGTGATGATAAAATCGAAAATATTTTAACCTCATTGCGGTCTAATCCAATGTTGCGACAAGAACTCCAATACTGGACAGGACAAATTGTTTTCAATTTAAAAGCTTACGATTCTTTTCGTGTCAGAGGGCAAAATGTCATTAAAGAAATTGATGCAGAATTAGAAGGTAAACCATGATCTTCCGCCGCATCAAAGCCCATATTGAGAAAGAGAACTGGTTCGCTGTTGGGATTGATTTCCTTATCGTTGTGTTCGGTGTTTTCATAGGTATCCAAGTGGCCAATTGGAATACTGCTCGGGCAGACCGCGCTGATAATTTCCTCTATATGCAACGGCTTCATGACGAGATGGGAGCGGTGGATGCTGCGAATATTCCTATCCTTTTGGAGCTTAATGAAACTGTTAGGCTCCTGACTGAAGTTGCGGGCATTGTTTCCAGTGATGTCCCAACCGGACCTCTTACGCGGGATCAATGCGATGCTGTTTTCGCTTCGCATATTTATCGCCCGGGACGTGTTTCCATTCCAACCATTGAGGAGTTGATCGCAAGTGGCCGCGCGTCGGTTATATCGGATGATACATTACGCAGAGATATTCTGCGGCTAACGCAACTGCGCCGCGCAACGGATGATTTTAATGGACGCATCAGTAATGATGCCTTGGAATTGCACCGGAAATATCCGGAGGTCATTATTCTCAATAGTACGTTGACCTATGATCGTTTCGGGTCTGCGCCATATGGCGGGCACAAATGCCATCTTGAGCTCATGAAAAATAATCCGGGCTTCAAAAATGATCTCATAGATAATCTTTACCGGATGGATTCATTCGTCAAATTGGTCAATGAACCCGAAATCGCGGTATTGTCTGATATACATAGATCTTTGGATCGGATTTTAGGTTTTGATCATAGTAATGGAAAGCCCGGTTAAGGGATAGGCGGCGACGCTGTTATTCTGTACCATGCTCGCAATAATCCGGCCGCGTTCCTTGTATATTTTCGGCGCAACTTGTCTTTTTAATCCAGCCTGCATATTTCGCGACGTTTGTGTAGAGGCTAGGCATGCCGTCGCCGCAGCCGGCGGAGCCGCGGCTAACGATGCCGACGACTTTTTCGCCGCCGATAACCGGGCCGCCGCTATCGCCATAGCATGTTTTGCGGTCATCTGCGTATGCACAAAAGACATCGTCACCAATCTCTTCCGAGTCGCCCATCAATGTTTCACACTTTTCGTGGTCAATAACCGAGAGACCAATCATTCTCAGCACAGCGGAAGGCTCATACTCGCGGCTGACCGGCTTGGTTTTGCCCCAGCCCAGTGTTGTGACGGTCTGGTCTATGGACAGATCCGCAGGGGATTGGCTGAAATTGACAATACTCACAAGCGAGGGGTTGCGGGGCGTTTCGGTGCTGCTGCGTGTTTCGTTGTCCTCGCCGCCAAAGTGGACAAAGTGGGATAATTGCTTACCGGTCTCAATATCCCAAAGCCGCGCTTTGCCGGATAGCCCCCACGTCAATAAACGCGTATCATTATCATAAAGCTTCATGCCGCTGACAGACGCGCCGTGAAAAAACCGGGCGGCGGCTTTCCCTGTCTTTGAAACCCACACATCGGCTAAGCCAAAGTCACTGCGGCTTAAGAGGTATTTCCCGCTTTTGGAAGGCCGTATTTCGGAAACCGGTAGGCTGTGATTGATTTGAAAAACGCGCTTGCCGTTTGCAGCGTTCAGCACCTCGCTCCTGCCAAGCGGTGAAGTTATCACTATGTGTTTGCCATCATTGATAAAATGAATGTTCGCACTCGGTGTGTTGATGTTGGTGAGCGTAGGGGTATTTATTTTTCCGCCGCTATCGGCGTCCCATACTGTCACTTTCGGCGGAAGTGTTGACATATAAGCCCCGCGATTATCAACGATTTCAACAGTTCGAACCCCCTGCCATCCTAAAAGGTGCCTTGTCTTAGGGTCATAGCCAATAATTGATTCAAGTAACCAATCTTTCCACTGCTGCTTAATCTGCCCGGATTTTATATCCCAATGTGTGACGATGCCGCTGCCATCCCACGTCATTATGGTGCCGTCTTCATGAGGCGGGGTCATTTGCCAATCCGGGTTTGGCATGTCCATGCTGCGTAGGTCTTGGCCTGTTTCCAAGTTGGCAATGACCAATTGATTGTGCTGTCTTACCATCACAGTATTCTCATGGCTTAAAACATAATAGGGGTTTTCTTTATGGACATTGTCAAACTGCCTAATCGGTCTATTGGAATGGTGGCCTGCGTACCAAAGTTTGACCGTATGCGTAGCGTGAGCGCGAGCATCCCCGGTTTCGGCGGTCGTTATCACATAGTCCGGAGCCGCAAACTTTGCTGTTAAAAGACCCGGGCCATGCGAGAGTCTTGCACGGTATGATTTGGCGGCGCGATCCCATATAACAATATTGCCGTCATGCCCCATGGTCAGAGCGCGGCTATTATCAGGGCTAAAGTCTGCTGCTTTTATCGGCGTGCTGTGCTGATAAATTTCATCCTCTTCCCCCGTCTCAAGGTCAACAACCCATGCGGCCTCTGTGTCCACGCCCAAGAGTTGGTGCGAGGAAGGGGTCATCACGGGGTTTTGTTCCAACATGTCCAGCGAATGATAGAGCTGCTTGCCGGTCTCTGTGTCCCATAATTTCGCGGCGCCGTCCGAAATGGTTATCAATCGGCGGCCATCCGCGCTTATATCTGCATAGACAATTTGATTTTTACTATCTTTGGTCTTTTTCCACGGGTCATAGGGCTCGATAACCATACCATTGTTCACGGGTTTGAGGCGGATAAGAGCGATGTCATTTTCTAGTGTCTCTGCGTTATAGGCCTCATGGGGGATAATCTCATCCACGTCATAGGTCATAGTGTTGGTTTGGGAGATATTATCGACATCAAGGCGCACTAGATAGGGTTGGCCCTTGCGGAAACAATGCGCTGCGCTTAGCACCCAATGCCGGTCGATGAGCGCGCCTCCACATACATGACGAAGCTCCCACAAAGGCTGCCCCGCTTCCTGATAGGGCTTAAGCTGCGCATCCGAGAATGTATTGATAATTTGAACTTGAAATGGCGCGGCTTGCCGCGTCACAGCGACCGCCCCAAATGTCCGCTTTGCTAATGTGCAGGTGGCGGTCGGGCGCGGCGGTTCTTCACAATCGCCAGTATATTCAAAAGATGTGTTGCTGTCCTTGGCGAAGAACTTTTCCTCTATGTCCTGTTGATCCAGTGTTGGGATCGCGGGTTTGTTCTTCAATGCCTCAAGCCCTGTCTGCGCCGACGCCGCGCCTGCAAATGCGATGAGGCATATGAAGACAACAAGAACTCCCAATTGTTTTATCATAAACACCACTCCGGGTAGCAGGATAAGTCAGATCGTAGAATATAGCAATTTGCGAATATATTTGCTGCCGCGTTTCACCGATTTTATCGCGCTAAATGCGGATCTATAAGAGGCTGTTATGGATAGTGTACTCTGATTTGTAATTGGTATATATCATGATATAAATTGGCCTATAAGAACGCCAGTCCAATTATAGAGGGTATGACTATGATGATAGATAAACGATTACGGCGCATGTGTTTTGGCTCGGCTGGCTTAGCAGCTTTGATCCTGATGGCATTTCCGGCGGCGGCTTCGGCGCAGAGCAAAGGCATCAAAGATAAATCGCTTGCGCCCGCCAGCCAGTTTGACCTGAGCCACTGGAACATCACGCTGCCGGTCGATGAAAATAATGACGGAAAGGTCGATAGTATTTCCGTGAAAGACCTCGAGACATATTCCCATCCGAATTTCTTTTATTTGGATGAGCAAAACCGGATGGTTTTCACCGCGCCCAATAAAGGGGCCAAGACCAAAAATACGACGAACACACGTAGCGAACTGCGCTATATGCTGCGCGGTAAAAACCGTAGAATAAAAACGCACAGTGCGGCCAATAATTTCGCCGTGCTTGCGCGCAAAGACTCTGATAAATTTGGCTCTGTCGGCGGCAAAATGGAAGCCACGCTCACCGTTGATCATGTCGCGCGCCGGGCGGAAAACCCTAGCAAAAAGCCAGCTTTTTCAGCGGTTATCGGACAAATTCACGCTGTGAAATATGAGAGCACTAAGAGCGGTTTCGGCTTTGGGAATGAACCGCTAAAAATCTATTATAAGAAATGGCCGGATCACGATACAGGCTCTGTATTCTGGACGTATGAACGTAACCTCGCGAAAGATAATCCCGACCGCACAGATATAGCCTATCCTGTGTGGGGTAATTTATGGGACAATCCGGCTGATCCCGGCGAAGGCGGTATCGCGCTGGGCGAAGAATTTAGCTACGTTGTTAATGTCCATCAAAATACAATGTATTTAACTTTTGAGCGGGCCGGTAGCCCAGCCGCCGAGTACGCGATCAATCTAGCCAACAATATTGACGCGAACGGCAATGTGGACGCGCTTGATAATCGGTATAGTTACGGCGGCGATTCGCTTTACTTCAAAGCCGGCATTTACAATCAATGCAGTACAAAGAACGATCCCGGCTTCTGGTACGCGGCCTGTAACGGCACGGGTGATTGGGATGTTGATAAAGAGAACGGCGATTACGCGCAGGCGACATTCTCGCGGTTAGTTGTTGGGGCGTCGAGCGCGCCGAAATAGAAATCGGTATAATTGAAAAAGTTGAGCCGAAAGGTATTGGCGTAACGCGTTTATCCCGCCGATACAGTGCCCCGGCGGCTGGAATAAATATGTAGCTTTCCGCACAGAAATGGTGAACAGTTGCTCCTCAGAGGAGGGGCTATGAAGAGATGTTTATTTGTAAACTTACCATCGACGACATTGCCCGCAATTGCTCTTTGACATCCGCGACTTCATATAAATCAATAGGGTGATGAGCGCATGATCTTTCGCAGCATTAAGGCCCATATTGAAAAAGAAAACTGGTTCGCTGTCGGGATTGATTTCTTTATCGTGGTTGTCGGGGTCTTTATTGGTATGCAAGTCGCCAATTGGAATGAGGCGAGATCAGACCGCATTGACGAACAGGCCACGATTAAAGCCTTGCACGAAGAAATGATAGCTGCGGAAGCGCTTACAGCGAACATCATCAGTTATAGAACGCTCTATGCGTCCGATATTGCCGAGGCGACGAATGTATTGTTTGGCCTCGTCCCTGAACGCCGTTTGAGTGATGGAGAATGTACGGCTTTAGCGGGATCCAGTGCCTTATATCTTGGACGTGTTGACCTACCGGCTTTATCGCGCTTGCAAGCCACAGGACGGCTTAATATCGTGCGCAACTCAAATCTAAACACAGCATTAGTCGGACTTCTGCAACGCCGCGAGGCGTTAGAAATTGCTATCGGTCTGGAAAGCGCTATGCACGACCTTGCCCATTTATATCCCGATGCGTTTAAGATGCAGTCTGTTCTTAACCCTAGTGAACTCCGTGAGAATGGATTTGAACGATCCTTTACCGCGTCGTGTGATCGAGACTATATTCGGACGAACCAGAATCTTATGAATGATATCGCGCTGAACGCCGACACTTTTGATGCGTTTATACGCGATGGGTTAGGGCCTTGGCTCGTTCAGGTCAAAGAAGTTCATAAACAGCTCGATCTGGCGCTAAAAATCTCTCATGACGAGGCCACGCCATGATCTTCCGCCGTATAAAGGCCCATATTGAAAAAGAAAACTGGTTCGCTGTCGGGATTGATTTTATCATAGTCGTGTTCGGTGTTTTTGTCGGTATCCAAGTGGCCAATTGGAATGATCGCAGAGCAGACCGGGCTGATAATTTTCTGTACATGCAGCGGCTTCATGCTGAGATTGGCACGGGTGAAGCCGCAAATGTGTTGATTGAAAAAGAATTAAAAACCACAATCGGTTTGCTCACCGAAGTCGCGGAAATTATGTCTGGCGATGGCGCAGTAGACTCTTTGACACGCGATCAATGTGATGCTGTGTTTGCTTCCCATATCTACCGCCCGGGCAGGGTGTCTATCCCGACGGTGGAGGAACTCATTGCGAGCGGCCGGGCTTCGATTATTTCGGATGAGAACCTGCGCAAATCAATCTTGCTATTGAGCCAACTGCGACGGGCCACAGATGATTTCAATATGAGAATTAGCGGCGATGCGGTGGAATTGCACCGCAAGTATCCGCAAGTGATTTCACTTAACAGCACGCTCACTTATGACCGTTTCGGCACGGCGCCTTATGGCGGCCATAGCTGTTACCCTATGCTGATGATGGAGAGCGCCGGTTTCAGAAACGACCTTATCGATAACCTTTACAGGATGGATTCCTATGTAAAAATGGTTCAGGGGCCGGAGATTGCTGTCCTAAGCGGCATTCATACTGCCCTTGATCGTATCTTAGGGATAGATCATCGGGGTGATGATTAGGCTCAAAATAGTGCGTAGCTTTTGCGTGCATGGTTTTTCGCAATAAACTATTATCGAAGAACCGCCAGATAGCGTTCTTGCTAATCCTCTGCGCCCGGTATCCCGCGCCTGGCAAGCTCGTCCGCGCGCTCATTGCCGTCGACTCCGGCGTGGCCTTTGACCCATTTCCAATTCACATCATGCTTGGCGTTCACCGCATCGAGGAGTTTCCATAGATCTGAGTTGACGACCGGTTTTTTGTCGGATTTTTTCCAGCCGCGTTTTTTCCAGCCGTGAATCCACTCGGTGATACCCTTCATCACATATGTGCTATCGGTCCAGAGGGTGATGGAGCCCGCAAAGCCCGGTTTGATGGCTTCGAGCGCTTTGATTGCGGCCATCAATTCCATCCGGTTATTGGTTGTATCCGGTTCGCCGCCAAAAAGTTCTTTTTCGGCCTCGCCAAATTGCATCAATGCGCCCCAGCCGCCGGGCCCAGGATTGCCTGAGCAGGCACCGTCCGTGTAAATGACAAGCGATTTATCCGTGCGGCGCGGCATAATTACGAGGGCCCTAGGCGCGTAGTTGCTTAGGCAGGCGAAAGATGACTTTTTCGCGGGTCACTTCGACTTCTTCCACCGATATGTCATAGCGGGAGCGCAGGGCGGCGATGACGCCGTCCGTCAGATATTCGGGAGCGCTTGCGCCCGCCGATAGTCCTATGGTGTCCGCGCTTTCAATACTGTCCCAATTCAGGCTATCTGCGCTTGAGATCAACATGGCCTGCTTGGCACCGGCTTTTTGACCGACCTCAACAAGGCGTTTGGAATTAGACGAGGCGACTGAGCCAATCACCAGCAAGAGGTCACAGCGCTCGGCAATGGCTTTGACGGCTTCTTGTCGGTTTGTCGTCGCGTAGCAAATATCTTCTTTATAGGGCAAAGCTATGGTGGGAAAACGATCTTTTAAAACGGCGATAATGTCCGCCGTATCATCCACAGAAAGCGTTGTTTGGGTGACGAGAGCCAAATTTTCGGGATTATCTGGCATGACGCGCCGCGCGTCTTCATCGGTTTCAATCAGTGTCATTTGTCCGGCTGGGAGCTGCCCCATAGTGCCGATAACTTCCGGGTGACCTTCATGCCCAATAAGCAGGATGTGATGGCCGTTGCGGGCGTGTTTTTCGGCTTCCATATGAACCTTGGAGACCAGCGGGCAAGTAGCATCAAGGAAATTCATATCCCGGGCTTTGGCGGCCTGAGGCACGGTTTTGGGTACGCCGTGGGCTGAGAATACGACCGGGCGGTCATCGGGGCATTCATCGAGTTCTTCAACGAATATCGCGCCCATGTCTTTGAGGCGGTTGACCACATGACGATTGTGAACAATTTCATGGCGGACATAAACCGGCGCGCCGTATTTCTCTATGGATCGTTCAACAACCTGAATGGCGCGGTCGACACCGGCGCAAAAGCCCCGCGGCGCGGCGAGCAGGATTTTTTTCGAGGTGCGGTCTTTGGAAGCGTGATCATTGGCGCTGGGCGCAGTCATCGTCGAATTCATTAAATTATCCTCATACGCAAAGCGGGCGTTGCGGGGCGGGCCTTAACCCGTTAACACGTCACGCATATTACCTCTTAACAGGAACATCCGATGCGCGCTATAGCGTGTGTGTTGAAGAAGCGGAATTTAGATATGAAGATGCGTAAATCATCAATGATTGTAATGGCGGCCTTGGTTGCGTTGATTGGCCTGAGCGGCTGCCGCACCACACAAGAGGCGCTTGCGATTGGCGAAGCGGCTGAACGCAACCCCGGCCCGTGTCCCCGTGCTTTTTCGCTTTATGATGCGGGACGTATTGTCGAGTTTCGCGGAGCCGAGAGCTTTTCAAATGTGGGCTTTACCGGCGAGATTGGTAATATTCGCAGCTTGTGCCGCTATTATGGCACCCGTCCAATCATCGCCGATCTTGAGATGGAATTTGAATTAGGCCGCGGGCCCGCAGCCACGCAATCTACCGCGACATATGAGTATTTTGTCGCTGTAACCCGCAAAAACATTGATGTGATTGAAAAGCAGGTTTTTCCGCTCACGGTTACGTTTCCCGCCGGGCAAGACCGGGTCAGCGTCACGGAGCGTATTGACGAGATTGTCATTCCGCGCGCTAATCCGGATACATCGGGGGTAAACTTTGAAATTATTGTTGGGTTTGTTGTGACGCCGGAGCAGCGCGAATTTAATGCGGCCGGTAAACGCTTCCGCGTCTCGGCCGGTAAAAACTAGGCTAGGCTTATGTCCATCCTTTCAGACCTTAACGCTGCCGCGCGGGCGGCTTTTGAGGCGCATGGATTTCCGGCCGGGTTCGGTCATGTCACCGAATCAGATCGTCCGGATCTGGCACCCTTTCAATGTAATGGCGCTATGCCTGCTGCGGGGTTTTTAAAAAAACGAGGCCAGAAGGCGAATCCACGCGACATTGCAGCGAAAATCGTTGACGCTCTGAGCGGGCATCCGGCCATTCAAGACCTCACCATTGCCGGGCCGGGCTTTATCAATATTGAGCCAACCGGTGGTTATGTGACGCAGCGGGCCAACGTGCTCGCCGCCGATCCGCGTACGGGCGCGGCAACCGAAGCGTCGCAAACAATTGTGATTGATTACGGCGGGGCCAATGTCGCTAAGCCTATGCATGTTGGGCATTTGCGTTCGGCGGTTATTGGTGAAGCCCTGAAACGGCTCCTGCGTTTTTGCGGCCATACGGTTATTGGCGACGTGCATTTGGGTGATTGGGGCCTGCAAATGGGGCACTTGATTTCCGAACTGGAATATGAGCAGCCGGGTCTTGTCTATTTTGATGCAGGCGTTACCGATGGGTACCCGGATCAGAGCCCTGTCACGATGGACGATATGGAGAGGCTTTACCCAGAGGCCAGCCGTAAATCCAAAGCGGATCCAGAGCGGCTCAAGCTTTCACAAATCGCGACAGCACAGCTCCAAGCCGGGCGTCCCGGATACCGGGCTTTGCTTGATCATTTCATTACAGTCTCGATTGCGTACCTCAAAGAGGGTTACGGCGAACTTGGCGTGACGTTTGACCTCTGGAAAGGCGAGGCCAGTGTGGACCGACTGATCCCGGACATGATTGACGGCATGATTGCACAGGGCATAACCCAGGAAAGTGATGGGGCGCTTATTATTCCAGTGGACCCGGATTACAATGCCGAAGAGCGTACAGGCATTCCGCCGGTAATGTTGCGGGCGCGAACGGGCGCGGTGCTGTATCACACCACAGATTTGGCCACTTTAATTGACCGGAAAAACGCCATTGATCCGGATATGATTCTCTATGTTGTCGACCAGCGGCAATCTCTCCATTTTGAGCAGGTTTTTCGCGCGGCTGTCAAAGCAGGATGGTATGGACCTGAGCAGCTTGAACATTTGGGATTTGGCACCATTAACGGCAAGAACGGTAAACCGTTCACGACCCGCGAAGGCGGCACGCTCAAGCTTTCCGATTTGACGGCTATGATGCAAGAGGCGGCAGCGGCGCGCCTCGAAGAAACCGGTCTTGGGCAAGATTTTGACGTATCCGAGCGCGCCGATATTGCCAATAAAGTCGGCATGGCAGCGCTTAAATTTGCTGATTTACAAAATCAACGTACAACTAATTATATATTTGATAGTGAACGGTTTACAGCCTTTGAAGGCAAAACTGGGCCTTACCTGTTATACGCCGCGGTGCGGATAAAGTCGCTCCTGCGTAAGGCCGAGGATATGGGCGTGTCGCCCGGCGAAATTATGCTGACGGAGCCTGCAGAATTTAGTTTGGTTCTGGCGCTTGACGCCTTTGATAAGGCTTTGTCTCAAGCGGCGGAGAAGCGCGCGCCGCATATTTTATGTGAGCATGTATTCCGTCTCGCGCAAAGCTTTTCGCGCTTTTACACAGATTGCCCTATATTGATGGACACAACACCGGATGCCGTCAAAGCGTCCCGCTTGGCGCTTGCTGGCACAACTTTGCGCCAACTCGAGCAAGGCTTATCAATTTTAGGGATCGATACGCCCGCGAGAATGTAGGCCGAGGGCGCGCGTCTACGCGCCCTTTTCGATTCGCATGTCGACAACTTTTATGACCGCTTTGAAGCCGCTGATTTTATAGGTGAACCGCGCGGGGATATACAGCCCTGTGGCTGCATCCGGGACAAGGTACATATTGACCGGGGTGCCGCTTTCTTCAGGCTCCGGTAGGTCTTCGGGGTCAAAGCCGGAAATCGGTTCATAGTAAATGTGGCAATGAATCGATTCGACCTTTTCATCGTCCAATTTAACATTGCGGTCGCCAACGGCTTCCATGCGAAGGCCATAATGTTGCTTACTGTCAAATACGCGGATGGTGCCGCTACAAACTTCGCCGTCAATATAGGCACCGCGCATCATAATGTTGAGAATCGCGGATAAGGTATCGTCGGCTTCGAACCGCTCTTTCTGTGATGCGGGGGGCACGCCCTGCGAGCCGAGCCGTGGGTTAATATCGACGCTTATGTCCTGAGCGGGATAATCATAACGCATTTCCACGCGGCGGCTTTTTTTGTCCAGGTTTTGCTGTGTGTGCGTGACCGGATAAAGGCCGGATACACTATACGTGCCTTTGGTGACGGCCCAAATGCGCAGTTTCTTGAGCAGCGCGCCGAGACCTGACGTGTTAATATCGGAAAAAACAAAATAATCCGTATCAGAGAATTGGCCTTTATACCGCGCTTTGATCATGCGGATGCCAAAGACATAGCCTTTCATCTCGAAATCAAAGCTGGTTTCGCCGGGGCCGGGAACAGGGAACTCTGTGTAAGCCGCCGGGGGGAGGCGGCTATCTTGAGCGCTCGCGGACGGAACGGCCATCATGATTGCGGCTGCGCTGAGGGCTAATATTTGTTTCATCGTATCATCCTTACAGTCAATCTATTTAGCTCTTTATATCTGTGCCTGCCTATCACCAACATGAATAAAACCGTTAATGTGCATGACAAATTGGTCATTTACAGATGCGGTTTTCGGCCTTTAAAAACGCGTAAAAAGTCTTGACGCAGCGCGGCCTAATGCGTATGTCCGGCCACTAATGAATATTCGCCCGCCGCTTGCGGGCTTTTTAAATGTATAAAGGTGTACGATATGTCTCGTCGTTGCGATCTTCTTGATACGGGCCCGATGTCCGGAAATAATGTGTCTCACTCTAAAACCAGAACGCGACGCCGTTTTGAGGTCAACCTCTGTAATGTCACGCTGGCTTCTGATGGTCTTGGGCAAAAATACAGAATGCGCGTTGCTGCAAAAACGCTTCGTACTGTCGACTTTAAAGGCGGTCTTGACGGTTTCCTGATGGGCACTAAAAACGCCAAGCTGACAGACAAGGCGATGAAAATCAAAAAAGCTTTGATTAAAAAGCACGCAGAAGCCGAGGCGGCTGCATAGATAGATCGATAGTCTATACTAAAACTTCAAACCCGCTTCGAGACATTGAGGCGGGTTTTTTAATGGCGACGGCTCTCATGCTGCCGGTGCAAAGTTGGCATAAAAAAACGGCCCCAAAAGGAGCCGCTTGGTGTAATTCCTGTAAAGTCGCAATAGGAAATTGGGCCTTATTTGCCCATTTCCGATGGTTCAATGCGTAGAATTGTACAGGAAATGCACTAAACCAAAGTATATATCGTTTATACGAAACCTTTGAATTTGTCTTTGAAGCGTGACACGCGTCCGCCGCGATCCATAAGCTTGGCGTCGCCGCCAGTCCAGGCCGGATGGGTTTTGCTGTCAATATCCAGCACTAGGCGGTCGCCTTCTTTGCCGTATGTTGAGCGTGTTTGATACTCGCTGCCGTCCACCATTTGCACGGTGATCATGTGATAATCAGGGTGAATGTCTTTTTTCATTTTAAATCTCCTGCCCCAAGACAAGGGCTCTGGTCACGGGATTACGTTAGAGGGTCCCCCGCTCAAGTTGGGCGATATAGGCGAACGGAACGGGGGCGTCAAGCGTGGAAAATCACTTGCGCGCGACGATAGCGCTCGCTTATGTTCACCTTGGGTTTAGGCGGGGCGGCCTAGAACGACCATACTCTTATTGAAAGGAACTATCATGAGTAAACGGGACGACCTTATTGCAAAATATGCAGATGACATTCAAAATAAAATTGGCGAAACGCCCAATATGGACTTATTGACCAAAGTGACGATCGGCTGCGGGCCATCAATATATAACGCAGATTCGTCGACTGTTGCCGGCAGTGATAAATCCGAGCTTGAAACCGTGAAAAATAACTTCCTCATTAAAAAGCTCGGCCTGTCCGACGGCCCTGAGCTTGACGCAGCGATCGACGCAGTGATGGAAAAGTATGGCCGCTCAGAGCGGAGCAAATATCGCGCTGTGGTTTATTACATGCTCGCCAAACATTTCGGTAAGGAATCTGTCTACGGATAGATTGTTCATACCAAACACAGTGAAACGGCTCGGCATTGCGTCCGAGCCGTTTTGCGTTTGGGAGCTCTGGAGCTACTCCACCCGCAATTTAAGCGGTTCAAATAGCGCTTCGTTTGTGCAGATAATATCGCCAGTATCGACGGGGTTTCCGCCGGATAGGCTCTCTACTCTCAGGCCGGATTCTTTGGCGATCAAGAGGCCTGCTGCTACGTCCCATGGGGCCAGTCCGCGCTCCCAAAATCCGTCAAAGCGTCCTGCGGCTGTCCAAGCCAGATCCAGCGATGCTGTCCCAAAGCGCCTAACGCCTGCGGTTGAGCCCATGACTTTGTGGAGTTCTTTGAGCAACTTAGTATGGCCGGGCTTGCCCATAAACGGAATGCCTGTTGCGAAAATGCAGGCCGAAAAATCGTCGCGGCGCGCGGGATTTAACCGGCGGTCAGCGCCGCCGCGGCGGCCATCATTGATATAGGCACCGCGCCCGGCTTCGGCCATGAACATTTCGTCGGTGATAGGGTTGTAAACGATACCAGCGACAAGCTCGCGTTTGCCCTCAAGCGTGCGCTCGAGCGCAATTGAGATTGCAAAATGCGGAATACCGTGGAGGAAATTCGTTGTGCCGTCCAGCGGGTCAATAATGAAACGGTGCGTCTTATCCGTACCTTCTACCACGCCGCCTTCTTCCATGAGAAAGCCGTAGCCCGGACGGGCAGCAGAGAGTTCTTCGAAAATGACGCTCTCGGCCTTTTTATCCGCGCGGGAGACGAAGTCAGCCGGGCCTTTGCGGGAGACTTGCAGGTTCTCGACTTCGCCAAAGTCGCGCTGCAATCCGCGCGCGGCTTTGCGCGCCGCCGATTGCATAATATTCATAAGGGCCGATGCGCCGGACATATCAATCTGCCCGTTTGACGTAAGCACCGTCTTCGGTGTTGATCACCAGTTTCTCGCCTGTGCCGACAAATGGCGGAACCGCTGTACGCACGCCGTTCTCTAAAATGGCTGGTTTGAAAGAGTTTGCGGCGGTTTGGCCTTTGACCACAGGTTCTGTCTCGGTCACTTCAAGGATGACTTGGTCGGGCAGGGCAACGCTGATCGGGCGGTCTTCGTAAAACTCAAGGTCCACCGCCATACCATCAGAGAGATACACGGCGCGGTCGCCAACAAATTCGGACTGGAGATTTATCTGCTCGTAATTTTCTGAATTCATAAAGACAAGCATTTCGCCGTCAGCATAAAGATAGGTATGGGTTTTTTGCTCAAGCCGGACACGTTCAACGGTTTCGGCAGCGCGGAAGCGCTCATTGAGCTTGCGTCCATCGAGAAGGTTTTTTAGCTCGACCTGATTAAATGCTCCGCCCTTACCGGGCTTGACCGCATTACATTTTACCGCAACCCAAAGCGTATCTTGGTGCTTGATGATATTGCCGGGTTTGATTTCGTTGCCGTTCATTTTCATGCGGATAGTCTCCTAATTACGGCGCGTCTCTAACAGGGCGCACCGCAAGCGGCAAGCATAAGGTTTGGGGCTGCCGTCTTAGAATATCAAGCGGAGAACAATACGGCCGGTGTGACGGATAAACCCGTCACGAATGTCGCTATCAATGTCCAATCCGAGGGATGAGAAATCACTGCCAGCGGAGAGTGAGAAGCCAAGCAAAATAGCGCTGGACGGGAATTCTTCGCCGATCAATGTTGCAGGTGTGTTCAGTCCGGCGAAACGGTAATTGGTTTCAAGACCGCTATTGATAAATTCGTTGCGGTAGCCCATGCGGATGGACGGGCTAAGCGATGTGCGGCGGCCTTGGAAGGTCGCGCCGAAGTTCAGCATCGCTGTCGCGCCGCCAAGCTCGGATGTGCGTTTATCGACCTCCAAGGCAATACCAATCGGCCCGTCTTCTGTGTAGCCGTCTTCTGTGAGCCTGAGATAGTCAACAGATACCGCCGGACGCGCCCAGAATTTATCACTGATTTTAAGGTCATAACCGGCGCGCAAGGAGGTGTTGTAATGCTGCCCCGTCCAGTCGCCCTGAGACGAGCCACTAAAGCTACCGACCTCGATCTTGCGAGAGGATTCAAAGTCATTGAACCCCAGACCGGCATAGGCTTCGACGCCGAGATTGCCTGAACTATATCCTGCATATGTGCCGAGCTGGAATGTGACCACATCGAGAGGCTCATCAACACCGACAACGTCTTCAATTTCAGTTGTGGCAAAGCCTACGTTCACGCCGACTGAATGGAACGGGCCAAACGCTGTATCCATTCCGCCAGACAGGCCAAACCCGTGGCCGCGATATTGTTCGGATAGGCCCGCGAGATCGCGATCAGCAAAATAGGCAAATTCCTGAATCCAGACACCGCCAGATTTGGCTTGAGATTTGCGGGCATTGTCCAAATGGGTGCCGACTGCGCCGACGGCTCCGTCGACATTGGCCACGATAAATTGCCGCGCGGCAGCGGCAAATTCAGGCAGGAGTTGATTAAGTGAGCTGTTAAATTCGGCACCGTCCGTGATATTAACGAAAGCGTTGGCGAGATCTGTATTGTTTTGCAGTGCATTGAAGGCGGAATTAAATCCGGCGGCTTGAACCGTGTCCAGCCCCAGTTGATCTGTTGAGCGAAGGTCGAGCGTTATGATCAGGGCGTTGGGGTCATTCGGGTCGATGGCAAAAGATGTATCATACAGGAAAGGCGACTGTATCGCGCCGAGTGAACCCAGATCATTGCCAACGGTCAATGTGCCGCCCGCATCCAAAATACGGAATGTCGTGCTGGCAGAGTCGATCACATTACGCAGTAGCGGAGAAATTGTTGCGCCGTCAGCAAACGTAATGTCTCCGGAGGCATTGAGCGTAGAGGCTTCGCCGGTAGCGCCGTCTAGCGTGGGCCGGAATACGGATGTCGCATCAAAAGATGCGGATGTAATGTCTGTGGGGCTTGCGGTTGTATTTATAAGCGTGCTGTTATCAGCCACAGATATGGTAAGATTGCCGTCTGTATCTGATAGGTTCCCGCTATAAGAGGAGCCGCCGGAAATATTAAACGCATCCATGCCATCACCGAAGCCCAGAGCGCCAGATATGATCCCGGCCTCGAGGTTAACAGTGTCGTCACCGCTCCCGAGGAATATATCACCACTGATCGTAGGGTCAGCAGGCGTGAGTTCATCCGTGGTGTCACTGTCGACGGGTACTAATTGGTTGAGCGTAAAGCCTGTGCTGTTGGCGGAGACATCAATCGCAATCAAATTGAAACTTGTGGTTTGAAGACCTTGAGCATCAGAACTCACGCCGAGAGCGGAAATATTGCCAGTATTGTCAATACGGGTGAGAGTTCCCGAGGCATCACGAATGGCTACGGCTTCGCCGTTGCGTCCTGTCAGAATTGCTGAAATGCCGTTGGAGTTAACAATCTCCGACAAGGAGGCATTCGCGCCGATATCGATAGCCACCGCCTGTAGACTACGGGCGGCTATGACATTTGTGCGGTCAGCGTAAACTTCATCTGTCGCTTCGGTGACTTGGGCAATGATAAGGCCCGAATTATTGATACGGTCTGCAATCGCGCCATCGCCTAGGACGATAACCCGGGCAAGACCTGTCTCTCCCGCAGTGTCGGCGGTCGCCTCTTGGTTTCCGCTGCGGAATGCACTCGCCACCATGTTAGCGGTATTATTGATGCCGCCCGTAAGCGTAGCGTCCCTAACTTCGAAAGCCGTTGCATTGAAGTCGTTATAAATACCGGATGCTGATAATACGCCTTGGTTGACGAAAGCATATTGCTCGGCTTCAACAAAATTAGCGTCATTGGGGTCTGTAATTGCTGCGACAATGCCAATCGCAATCGGTGTGCCTTGACCGTCAATTAGGATCGCAGGAGCGCTGCCAAGTTGATTGATATTACTTACACCGTCAACGGTTTCAGTGGTGGTGCCATCGTCATTGGTGGTTGTGGTGACAACGCGCTGGAGGAAGATGCCGTTTGTGACGTTGCCGTTCACTTCAATGGCTGAACCGGCTTGCCAAAAGTCTTCAGGACCTAACAAGTTGCGCCCGGCAAGTGTTGGACGATCTGTAAAGCGGTAACCGGAATTGGCAATCGTGCCGGAATTATTGAGTTGTCCTGTAATGTCGCCGGATGCGACAATCGCGGATGCATTCTCGCCGCGCGTCGTGATATTTCCGCTATTGGTTACATTGCCAATCACGCCGCCCTCAAGGCTAAGCCCGCGGCTGTTGCGGCCTAGCATGTTGATGACGCCGCCCATATCGATGTCACCGGTTAGGCCGCTCGTATTTTCAATACGAATGCCGTATGAGTTTTGGCCTTCGACGGATATGCGCGCTGTGGTCGCCAAGGTAACATTCCCGGCAAATGGGCTCGCGCCGGAAATCAGAATGCCGGTTTTGCCAGTGCCTTCGGCAAAGTCACCATCAATGACATTATCGCCGTCATCATCCGTGCCGGTGAAATCCTCGATCATGGAAATCGAGCCAGCCACCGTTAAATCGCCTGTGTTACCGCCTTGCAGATCGACGCCAATAACATCGCTGGTATCGTCCATCGTGACATTGCCGCCTAAAATCACGGTATTATCGGAATCCACAGTTATGGCTGTGCCACTAGCCGGGGTGATGTTGACGCTTGTATTGATCGTAACATCGTCAGGCGTGCTATTGGTGCCAGCCGTTGATGTCACAATAGGGTCGGTGCGGTCAGCGTCGACAACGGTTTGCGCGAAAGATAAAGGCACCGCCACAATAAGGCTTGCCGGTATCGCTGCGGAGAGCAAAAGATGCTTAAATTTCATAGTCTTGTCCGTACCCTGGGTCGTGATGGCCGCTTTGGGGCGGCTGACTCGATGTGTTCTAACGAACAATGTGGATAAGGCCAATGAAAGATTGGTTACTTTCGCATTAAAAAGACACCAATAGACCCAATTACGCCCGAATTGAATGGGCGAGGATATTGACCATAGTGGCCTGCGCGGGAACATCGCCATTATTAACGATCATATGCGGTCTATCGGCTTGATAACGCAGGGTTTCGCCCGCGCTTGCATGCCATATGTGGCCGTCAACATGGACGTGCAATGCGCCTGAGAGGATTGTTAGGTTTTCTACCGAGCCGTGGGGGTGAGGAGAGCTTTCGAGGCGTCCGCCCGGCGCAGCTTTGAAGTCATACCATTGCGTCCATTGCACGGTTTCGATCCAGCCGATAATGCGAAGCTCGCAGAGCCCGTCTTCGCTTGTCAAAAGCGGCGTATCTTGAATGCGGGTATGCTGCACAAGCGGGGTGTCGGTATTTTCATCTTGGGCGAACACAGTTTCTACGCTGACACCTAAAGCCTGGCTGAGACGCGAAAGCGTTGCGAGAGTCGGGTTCGTTTCATTGCGCTCGATTTGTGAAATCATGGACTTGGCAACGCCGGATATGGAGGATAAGTCGCCAAGTGATAACTTATCCGCTGTCCGCAGGCGTTGTATGGTTTTCCCCAGTTGCTCAGTGATCGCATCGGTTTCAGCGCAGGGTTTGCGTTTTTGGCGGGCCATATAATCTCACGAAAAATTTAGACCTTAGGGTCTGGTAAATATTATTTTGTTCTATATATAGAACGGTAAGACGTAAGTAAAGTACGCACATGTGAGGTCTCAATGCGTTTTCTTCCTATCCATCTGGATACCCAAGACAAGACAATTCTTGTTGTTGGCGGTTTTGGCGCTGCCGAAGCCAAGCTGCGCACGCTTCTAAAAACGGATGCCCGTCTTGTTGTTGTGTCCACAGACGCCTCAAGCGAAATCCAGCGTTGGGCCGATTTGGGGCAATTAACGTGGCACCAAAGAGAGATGGTTGATGCCGATATTGAGTACGCCTTTTTGGTATATGCAGCGACTGAAAACCCGGAATTGAATATGGAGATTGCGACAAAGTCGAGGGAATGCGGCGTACTTGTTAACGCCGCAGATCATAAACCGGGTTGTGATTTTTACACGCCCGCCCTTGTCGACCGTAGCCCGGTTATTGTCTCCATTGGTACAGAGGGCACGTCGCCCGGCCTTGCGCGCGCGATAAAAGCGGATTTGGAAAGCCGCCTGCCGTCACGATTGGGGTCGCTCGCTCTCAAAATTCAACAGCTCAGGGCCATAGTTACGGATAAAATACCAACCCTGTCCGCGCGTCAGGCCTTTTGGGCGGATATTTTTGGCGGACGAGATTTAACGGCGCAGATTAAACATTCGGACACTGAAATTGAGCAAAAGGTTATTCAAAAGCTTCAGGGTCAAGACGAGTTGGCGCTCGGTCATGTGTCATTGGTGGGAGCCGGGCCAGGTAAAGCGGAACTACTCACGCTTGGCGCGCGGCAGAAACTCCATAGCGCGGATGTTATTGTTTATGACCGCCTTGTCAGCCAAGACGTGCTCGATTTTGGCCGCCGCGAAGCGGAATATATTTATGTCGGTAAAGAGCCCGGCGGCCAGTCGACGCCCCAGCATGCAATCAACGCCGTGCTGGTCGAAAAAGCGAAAGAAGGCCTCACGGTTGTGCGCCTGAAAAGCGGAGACCCGTTGATTTTTGGACGCGCTGATGAGGAAATTGACGCGTTGGAACAGGCGGGTATTTCGTATGATATTGTTCCGGGAATTACCGCCGCCGCCGCCGCCGCCGCTGAAATCGGCGCATCTTTGACAACGCGCGGGCACAACCGGGCTGTAGCGCTTTTGACAGGGCATGATGCCAAGGGATTTGCCGAGCATGACTGGAAGGCGATTAGCCTACCCGGCGCGCGTGCTGCCGTCTATATGGGCGTCGGAGCGTCGCGGTTCATTCAAGGGCGCATGCTGCTTCACGGCTCGCCGCGTGACCTGCCTGTAACGGTCGTTGAAAACGCCTCCCGCCCCAATCAAATTATTGTGCCGACAACACTCGGCAACCTGGCGCAAGATATTGAAATTAAAGACATAAAAGGGCCGGCAATTTTACTCTTGGGTTACGAAGCGCGCGGCATAGCCATTGAGACCGCGCTTTCGGAGGCAGCATTATGAGCGCCAAGCACAAGGGTGTTGGGCCGCAATCACTCACGGCCAACGAGCTCCGCGAAGGGCTCAATGTTTGGATGACGCCGTCATTCGAATGGTCGCTAGACTATAAGGATGCGCTGAAGACCGAAGATTCTGACATCATCGCCAAAATGGCTGACATCGGCGCGCGCGATGAAGATGATAATCTTGTTGTCGGCGTTTATTTCATTGACATAGAGCCAGAGACTGATCTGCCGGTACGGTACCGCGAAAAGTTCCGCGTTAGCGGCCCGACTCACGATCAATCACACTATCCGGCTTACGCCCAGAATAAGGCTTAGACCCATGTACCGTTACGATGAATTCGACCATGATATTGTTCAAGGGCGCGTCAGGCAGTTTCGCGGACAGGTAGAGCGCCGCTTATCCGGCGCACTGACCGAGGAACAGTTCCGTCCGCTGCGCCTCATGAACGGGCTGTATCTACAACTTCATGCCTATATGCTGCGCGTGGCCGTGCCCTACGGGACGCTTAACGCCACTCAACTCCGGCAACTCGCCATGCTTGCTGAGAAATATGATCGCGGCTATGGCCACATCACCACGCGGCAAAATATACAGTATAACTGGCCAGAGCTTACGGATGTGCCTGATATGTTGGCGGACCTTGCCGAGGTCGAGATGCATTGTTTCCAAACCTCGGGAAATTGCATTCGTAATGTGACGTCTGACCCCTATGCCGGGGCGACCGCGGAGGAAATTGAAGACCCGCGCCCAACGGCAGAGCTGCTGCGGCAATGGTCGACGATGCATCCTGAATTTTCGTTTTTGCCGCGCAAATTTAAAATCGCCGTCACCGCGGCTCACAATGACCGCGCGGTTATCCGCGCCCATGATATTGGCCTTGAGATTGTCCGCAATGCAGATGGTGAGGTGGGTTATCATGTCCTCGTTGGGGGCGGATTGGGCCGAACCCCTATTATCGGCGTGACTTTGCGTAAGTTCTTACCGCGCCTAGAACTGCTCCCTTATCTGGAGGCCACGATGCGTGTTTATAACCGCTATGGCCGCCGGGATAATAAGTATAAAGCGCGCATTAAAATTCTGGTTCAAGAGACAGGCATTGAGTCTTTTCAGCAGCAGGTAGAATCCGAATATGCGGCGCTCACCGCGTCTGATATTGCGGTCACTCCCGAGGAGATAGCCCGGATTGCGGCGTATTTTGCCCCGCCAAATTTTGAGCTATTACCCGAAGATAGCGGCGTGTTCGAAGCAGCAAGGGAAGCTGATGCGGATTTTACCGCGTGGGCGGATAATAACCTCGCAGCGCATAAGCAAGCGGGGTATGCCATTGTCAATATATCTCTCAAACCGCGTGACCGCGCGCCGGGGGATATTACGGCGGATCAAATGCACACTGTCGCCGATATTGCAGACGCATATGGGTTTAGCGAAATCCGCACCACCCATGAACAAAATATGGTGCTCCCGCATATCAAAAAAGATGATTTGCCTGCCGTATATACAGCGCTCAAAAAAGCCGGGCTGGCGGATGCTAATATTGGACTGATTTCTGACATTATTTGCTGCCCCGGTATGGATTATTGCGCGCTGGCGACGGCCCGATCTATTCCGCTATCCCAGCAAATCGCCGAGCGTTTCGCGGATCCGGCGCGGCAAAAAGCCATTGGCGAGATGAAGATTAAAATCTCCGGTTGTATCAATGCGTGCGGACATCATCATGTGGGGCATATCGGTATTCTCGGCCTTGAGAAAGCCGGCGTCGAGTTTTACCAAGTCAAGCTTGGCGGGGACGGCAGTGAAACTGCGTCTCTCGGCGATGTCACTGGGCCGGGCCTGTCACAGGATGAACTGGTCGACGGTATAGAGCGGATGGTCGAGTTTTACCTTGGCGCGCGTGAGGACGGCGAGCGTTTCATCGACACTTATCGCCGCCTTGGCATGGCTCCGTTTAAAGAGGTGCTCTATGTCTGATCTCCTCGCGGAGGCCCCGCCGGATGTGCTTATACGCGACGGCCACACACACAGCGCGGCGCACTATGAAGCCCTTCCAGAACTTGAAACATTTATAGGGAGCAATACGCTTAGCAGCGTGCGTTTGCCGAACACGATTGATTTGGAGACGATAAGGCTTCGTCTACCCGGCCTAAAAAAAGTCATTATCGAGTTTCCCGCCTTTACAGACGGGCGCGGGTTTTCCATCGCGCGCGAACTGCGACGGAAATACGGGTTTACAGGCGAACTTATCGCCGAAGGCCCGCTCATTCCCGATCAATATGTTTTCGCCCTGCAATGCGGTTTCGATGCGGTTAAAGTGGACGAGGCAACCTATGCGCGGCAAAGCGAGTCTGATTGGTTCTCGGCCATGAATGCGTTTGGGCTCACCTATCAGCGCGGCTATGCGCTGATGAACGGGCCATCAGTCAGCGTGTTCGACGCGCGCCGTACGTCCCGCGCCGGGCAAGGCTCAAAAGACCCTTATTTCGGCCTCTCCGCGCAGCAAGCGATGGCAAGGGCGATTAACGATTATGACGGCAATATCGTACTGGCATCATCTTTGGGCGTAGATTCGGCTGTTATGTTGCATCTGGCCTCAGAAATAGACAAAAGCCTGCCGATTATTTTCCTCGATACGGGCAAACACTTTCGCGAAACCCTACATTATCGGGACATGCTCATATCCGATCTGGGATTAACAGGGTTTCGAAATATCACGCCGGATGACGCGGCAATGCTGTCCGAAGATCCGGACGGATTGCTCCACCAAAGTGACCCGGATACCTGTTGTGATCTGCGTAAAGTCCGCCCGCTTAGCGGGGCTATCGATGGATTTACGGCAAGGATTACAGGCAGAAAACGCTACCAGACGCCTGAGCGTGCCGATATGCCGATGTTGGAGCTTGGCGGCCGCCAAGCCAAGATAAACCCTCTGGCCTATTGGAGCGCTAAAGATGTGACAGCCTATATGCGTAAACATGATTTGCCTCCCCATCCTATGCTGGCGCTGGGCTTCCAATCTATTGGTTGCCAGCCTTGCACGACCCGCGTCGCCGACGGCGAAGATCCCCGTGCAGGACGCTGGCGCAATACGGAAAAAACCGAGTGCGGAATCCACTATATTGATGGGAAATGGGTGCGCGTGAACGCGGCCTAATCACAAATCTATTAGGCGCGTTGCTTATTCCTTTAGTGTAAACGCGTTAATGCTCAATTGCCGCATTATTGCCTGACCGAAAAAAGGTACGTCAACGAGGCCTCTCTGTCACAAAAATGTCGCTCGCGGGCTATATGCATCCCTAAGAATTCAGGGGATGGACCATGGAAATTGGAATATTTGCAGCGATTGGCTTTCTATTTGCGGCCTACGCTGTGGTTGGCAATGACGCTTTGCAGACGCTAGGTACGTTTATCAATTCAAATTCGCGCCTACATTGGTTTTGGCTGTTTCTGTTTGCTGGCTTCATTCTCGTAGCCTCCTTTACCTATGGCTGGATCATCAATGACGGAGACCCGTCATGGGGCCGCTTGGCTAATTCTGATAAATATCCGTGGCCTGAAGGCGGCATACAATGGTATCATACCCTTCCGCCGCTGGCGCTTTTGATCATTACGCGCTTTGGAATTCCTGTATCGACAACATTTATGGTGCTGACAGTGTTTGCGTCCGTTGGCGGATTGACGTCTATGCTCACCAAATCCCTCATTGGATATGGTCTCGCTTTTATTGTCGGCCTCATCGTTTATCTCGTTTTATCGAAAACATTAGAGAAATACTTTAAAAACAACCCCTTAAGTCACAGGGCCCCTTGGGGTCTGGCAACGGGAATGGGCGTTTTGATTGCGCTGGTCATATGTTTTATTCCGCCGCTTTTAATTGATGAGACACTGTATGGCTTGAAAGCTGCCAGCGCCGTCATTTGCTTAGGGCTTTTGGTTGACCTCATCGCGCTGGCCGCACATGAGCGTTTTACAAATAAGATAATTGATGCGGGCATTTCTGTGGTTGTCGCAGGAATTTCCGCTTATTTTCTAAGCCTGTTGGGCGCACCGCCTGTCATGATCGGGGTCATGGCGCTGGCTTTTGCCGGTTTTATATTTTGGATTGCAGCGAATTACCGGGCCGAGAATAGCATTTATTGGGTGCTGCTGCAGTGGATTACAACGGGCTATCTCTGGGGCGTTTGGTTGATTCAGGATTTTGCCAATATTTTTGTATTCTTGCCGCGTCAACTCTCCGCCCTTGAGGGTTTTGTAGCGATGTCAGCGATTCTTATATTGTTGGCTTACACGTTTTGGAACAAAGGCGGCCCGGTTCAAAAAATTCTACAAGCCAAAACGGCGGTTACCGATATTCGCTCCGCGACTATTATCGACTTTTTCTATGCCTCTTTGTTATTCCTATTCAAGGAAGTGTCTGACATTCCGATGTCAACAACCTTTGTTTTCCTCGGTTTGATTGCCGGCCGGGAGTATGGATTTGCTTTGATGGACAAAGGTATGAGTGTGTTGAAGGCCTGTCGCCTGACGCTCTCTGATGGTGCGAAAGCCTTTCTGGGCTTGGCGGTTTCTATCGATATGGCAGTATTCCTGCCGCGTTTGGCTGCCAGTCTGTCGGGGGAGATATTGGAGCCTATATCTCAATCCTTCCAGACATTTATCATCCTTGTGAATGTGCTATTGTTGCCAGTATTTTGGTATTTGATGAAGCAAGACAGCAAGCCGCGTATGGCAATTACTGGTAGTCTTTTAATCATGGCCACCGCCGTCTTTTTTGTCATGCCGCCGGTGTAAAGTCGGAACTTTGCCGCGCTTTAGTGCATTTCTTGTTTAGTCATACTCACGAAAGTATCGGAAAATGGGCAAGTAAGGCCCAATTTCCGTTTCCGACTTAACTGGAACTGCACTAACTATCAACAGTTTCGCAAAGGCCTATCCGAATAGGCGTTTACGCTCCTGCAGCGCCGCTTTCATGCCCTTTTCCCGGACGAGTTTGAAAAAGGCGAGGAAGGTTGGGCTTTGGTGAAAATCTGCGTCGAGTTTTGAGGCCGCGCGCGAAGATTTTTCCAAACCCATATTATCGTAAAAATTATCCGCTGATTCTTTGAGAATCATAAGGTGGTTGACCGGAGTTTTAGCAATGTCTTGCGCGAGAGCCATAACATGGTCATCCAGCACATCCGCCGCCACAACGGCGTTAATCAGACCTGTTTTTTCGGCTTCAAGCGCGTCCATTGACCGTGCGGTATAGAGCATCTCTTTGGTCTTGCGCATACCGATGGTGAGCGGCCAGAAAAACACTGTAGGTGGAATGCCGAGATCACGGCCAGCGGGGTGACCAAAGCTTGCATTTTCGCTGGCAATAACGAGGTCACACACCGCCAGCATCTCGCCTGCGCCGGAGAGCGCCGCGCCGTGAACGGATGCGATGATCGGTTTGGGAAAACGGCGCATATCCAGCCAGTAATCCAGCAAGGCATCAATGTCCTTTTTGTCCTGCGCGTAATCCACGCCGCCGGGATGGCTGGCTGGGTATTGGGAGGTTATCCAGTTTTCTTCATTCAGATCATAGCCTGCGCAAAAGGCGCGGCCACGGCTATTGATGATCACCACGGAAACCCCGTCATCAGCGGCGGCACCGTCCAACGTGGACTTTAATTCCGCCAGAAGCGTCGGCGTCAGCGCGTTGAGTTTATCCGGGCGGTCAAGCGTGATCGTCAGGACTTTGCCGTCGCGCGCTGTCAGTAGTGATGTCAAAGTCATTGAGGGGCCTTTTGTTTTTTCTTGGGGAGCGCAACAAAGCCGATAATGATCGCCGATAAGATCACTTGCGGGATGAAGATTTTAAAGGCGAGTGCATAGCTGCCGGTCATGTCAAATGTTCGCCCGATCAATGTGATCGAGATGAGCATGAGCGGTATGGTGATCAGGTTCATAGCGCCGATGACGCGGGCAAAATGCGCGCGGCCAAAACAGTCGGCCGTGAGTGTTGTCCAGACGGGATAGACCCCGCCAATGGCGAGGCCGACAAACGCCGCAACGGTCATGAGTTGCCAGTAAGACGGATTGAGCAGCACGGCGATAAGGAAGATAATATTGGAGACGCAAACGAGCGCGAATAAGAGCCTCTTATCAAAACGCTCGGCAAGCCAACCGACAACGAGTTTTCCGAAAACCGCTGAAGCAGTCATGACGCCCATAACATATCCCGCTTGGGCTTTACTAAAACCAAGACCTTCGCCGTAGGGGATGAGGGATATTAAGAGCGCTTGGTCACTGCCGAGTAACAACCCGGTTCCCAGAGCAATGAGCCAGAAATTCTTGTTGCTCCACATATGGGGCTTTTCGGTTGAGTCCATAATGGGGGTTTCAGCGGGGCTTGCATCGCCGTCCGGAAACTGACCGATGTCCTCCGGTCGGCTGATGATAAACCGCCACGCAATAAGGATGATAATTGCAGGAATAATGGCGGCGAGGATGAAGGTTGTCTCGCGCCATCCGTAACGCTCAATCAGGACAGCAACAACTGGGACAACCACAGCGCCGCCCGCTGATGTTGCAATGGCTGCAATACCGAGCGCCCGGCCGCGCATACGGGTAAACCAGCGCGCGGCAAGAGCATTTTCTAAAAACGGGCCTGCAGCGGTAAAACCAAATCCGAGCAAAATAGCAATGGCGAGCAGGATGACCACGGGACTTTGCGCGGTTCCGATCAGCAGATAGCCAAGGCCGAAGGCGATTGCGCCGAGGATCGAGAACAATTTCGCCGAATATTTTTCAAGCCAGCGCCCGACAAGCACCGCCCAGAGCATCATGGAGACATAGAGCGCGATGATGCCCAGATTGGTTTGCTCACGGCTAAACCCAAATTCCGCTTCAATCGGTGTTACAAAAGCGCCGAATGCATAAATCGCAGCCCCGGCAATTAACATGGCATTGACAAAGCCGCCGCCTAGGACGTGCCATCCTCTAAAATTATTCATAACGATAAAGCCTTCTTCAACAAGGTTTGCGCGGCAGGTTCGCCCATGACGCGGGATTCGCGGCGAGCGATTTTCCAATCTTCGCCGCTGCGGGACAGTGTCCAATGATTAAATGCCAAGCGCATCAGGGCGGGCTGTCCGCCTTTAAGGTGATAGACGCGCGAATATCCTGTGACGGCTGCGCGATCGCCGTCAACTTTCACAAACAGCGGCCCGACCGTATGCGCGCAATCGGGCAGAAGCGATTGATGCATATCGGACAAGAGCATATCCCTTATAGCCGCATGGCCGCGCAATTCTAAATCTTGCGAGGGCTCGCCGCGTCCGGCGTTGGGGTCGCTCACGACATAAACCGCATCCGGGGTATGACAGGCTAGCGCCGTATCGACATCGCCGCAATCAGCCGCAAGACCGTAAAGCGCGATCACATTACGGATCGCCAATTCGGCTTCGGTGCGGGATAGTCGGCTCTCAATCGTCATCCCAATTTATGCGCTTCTTCGGCTATTTTCAGAAAACTTGGCTGCTCGCCCCCGCCAAACACTTCAAGACACGCGCCGGATACATAGCTGTTGGCGGGATTTGCAAGAAAGAGGCAGGCATTTGCAATATCTTCCGGGCGTCCCATACGTTTCATAGGGAGGGCAGCGGCCAGATGCGCCATGCCTTTTTCGCCGCCATAATGATCAGATGAGGCTTCGG
The DNA here is from genome assembly GCA_964352275.1 of uncultured Caulobacterales bacterium. Classification (GTDB taxonomy): domain Bacteria; phylum Pseudomonadota; class Alphaproteobacteria; order Caulobacterales; family Maricaulaceae; genus JACOMS01. The sequence continues at coordinate 32,557 of CAYGRF010000001.1, read as the reverse complement.
TTTGCACAAGACCGACAATAATCGCGTTCACGCGTACATCGGGCGCCCATTCCATAGCCAGCGAGGTGGTCACATTCAAAAGGCCGGCTTTTGCCGCCCCGTAAGCAACACTGCCCGGTGATGAACGCGTGGCCGAGACGCTGGAAATATTGATGATAGAGCCGCCCGTTTTGACCAGTTCTGGATAGGCGGCTTGCGAAAGATATATCGGTGCCAGCAGGTTCAGTTTGATAACGGACTCGGTCAGGCGGGGACTTGCGTCTTTTGAGGCAACAGGCGGCCCGCCGCCGGCATTATTGATCAGTCCGTCAAGTCGGCCTGTTTTGGACAATGTAAACTGCACGAGTTCTGCAGCCGCTTCCGCGCTGCGAATATCAAGCGGTATGAAATGCACGCGGGGATTGATGGGCACGTCAAAGCTTTCAGGCTCGCGCCGTCCGCAAATTACAACATTGGCTCCGGCATTGGCAAAAGCGGCGGTAATGCCGCGCCCGATCCCGCGCCCGCCGCCTGTCACAATATAGGTTTTACCCTTAAAATCCATACTTACCTCTAGCGCGCGACATTAAGTGCGTAAAAATATAGACCATATGTTGCGCAATTTTATCTGTTTGTATAGTCCGTGGTCTTAATTGCGTAATATTTAGGCATAATTTTATGGTAACAATACCCGGCATCCTATCGCAACAGGCTTTGGCACGGCCCCATGCATTGGCTATACAGGACGGCGCTTGGGCGTTGTCATATGCCGAACTTCAAGGGTTAGTATCTGGTACCATGGGCGTATTTCGCGGTATGGGCCTCGCGGCAGGTGACCGATTTGCGATTTGGGCACCCAATTGCGCAGAATGGATTATCACAGCTTTGGCTGCGCAGGCTTTGGGCTGTGTATTAGTGCCGCTCAATACACGGTATAAAGGCGCAGAAGCGGCTGACATTATCCGCCGCGCAAAGTGCCGATTTGTTTTCACAGTTAAAGGGTTTTTGGGATTTGATTATCCCAAGATGCTTGCTGGGCATGACCTGCCAGATCTACAAGAGATTGTCGTGATCCGGGGCGAGAGCGAAAAATCCGCCTTTGATGCGCTGCTGGCGCGTCCAAAAAAGGGCAGCGGAGCACTTGGCCTGAAAGACTCAGATATTTCCGATATTATTTTTACGTCCGGCACGACCGGCGCTCCGAAAGGCGCAATCACTACACATGCGCAAAACGTCAAAGTCTTTGAGGCCTTCACAGACGCCATTGGAATGAACGGGGATGACCGCTATCTAATCGTCAATCCGTTCTTTCATAGTTTTGGCTACAAGGCGGGCTGGTTATCCTGTCTCATTAAAGGCTGCGCGATCTATCCGCTGGCTGTGTTTGATCCGGTGGATGTGATGCGGCGGATTGAGCACGGTTCCATTACAGTTATGCCGGGCGCGCCGACGATTTTTCAGACCCTGCTGGATCATCCAGAGCGCCCAAGGTTTGACCTATCCAGCTTGCGGGTCGCGACCACTGGAGCAGCAACCATCCCGGTTGACCTCATTCGGCGGATGCATGAGGATTTGGGTATTGATCATGTTTATTCCGCCTATGGCCTGACCGAATCGACGGGTGTTGTCAGCCTATGTCAGCAAGGCGATGATTTTGAAACAATCGCAACCACATGCGGGCGGCCTCTACCGGGCACAGAGCTCCAAATCACGGATGAAGCAGGAAGTGCGCTTGCAACTGGCCAAGAAGGAGAGATTTGGGTGCGCGGCTTTCATGTAATGCAGGGCTACTTAGATGACATGTCCGCGACCCAAGAGACCATAACAGAGGATGGTTGGCTAAAGACCGGCGATATTGGCATCCAAGACGCGGCAGGTTACATCAAAATCACGGACCGAAAAAAAGATATGGTGATTGTGGGCGGCTTTAACTGTTATCCGGCAGAAGTGGAAAAAACGCTGCTTCAGCACCCGTCTATCAACGATGTTGCCGTTACGGGTGTTTCCGATCCCCGCTTGGGCGAGGTCACGCACGCTCATATTGTTTTAGCGGCCGGGGCCGTGCTGTCGCAGGGCGATTTACGCACATGGGCGCGGGAGCGCATGGCGAACTACAAAGTTCCGCGCGGAATGACGGTTCATAATGCTTTGCCGCGAAACGCATCCGGCAAGGTGCAGAAATTTAAACTCGGCGTGAAATGAGCGGTATTTTACGCAATTGGCGTAAAAATGGGACATTTTATCTTACTTTGCGTATAAAATAGCATTGAAAAATGCGCAGTGTTTGGTAGTTTAGGGATGATTAAGGAGATTGATATGGGACAAGCTGCATTAAAAACTGTGCAAGATAATCAGGGTTTGGATGTTTCAGGCGTATTAGACTTGGTATCGGAAAAAGCTGCCGAAGGACGTGCCAACCGTGAGATTTCCAAAGATGTGATTGAGGCTATCCGGCAAACCGGATATTTTCGTGCGTTTCTACCGAAGCAATATGGTGGTATTGAATCGACGCCCCAAGAGTTTTTCAAAGCCTCCATTGATATTGCTGAGCGCGACATGGGAACGGCTTGGGCCAGCGGAATTATCGCTGTGCATGCCTACCAATTATCCTTGATGGATCCCAAGGCGGCTAAAGATGTGTATGCGGCGGGCCCGGATACGCTGATTAGTTCGTCTTACAATCCAGCAGGCGCAAAGGTCGAGACGGTCGAAGGCGGCTTTAAGCTCTCCGGGCAATGGGGCTGGAGTAGTGGTTCGGGGCATTGCTCATGGGTGCTGCTGGGCGGGTTGATATTTGATCAGGGCAAAGAGAATATTCACTACCGCACTTTCCTTGTGCCGCGCGCGGATTACGAGATCGAAGATACGTGGCATGCGATGGGATTACAGGCGACCGGATCAAACGATATTGTGATCAAAGAACCTGTATTTGTGCCCGAGTACCGGACCCATCACCAGATGGACGGCTTTAATTGTAAGCATTACCAAGACAATCCTATGTACTCTATCCCGTGGGCGCAAATGTTCATCCGTGTGGTTTGTACGCCCTCTATTGGCGCGGCCAAGCATGCACTCAAATTATTTATTGAGAATGCGACAGGCAGTTCTACTGATCCGACCCGCCTTGCCGGGGATCCAGATGTAACGCGGCGGATTGCTGAGGCGTCGAACCTGATTGATGAGACTGAAGCGATTATGTTCCGCAATTTTGATCACATGATGGCGCGCGTGAATGCAGACGAAGAGATCCCCATGATGGACCGCGTCAAATATCGTTATCAGGCCAGTTTGGTGATTGAGCGCATGATGGAGGCGGTTGATCTTTTGTTTAATGTTGCCGGCGGACGCAGTGTTTATAATGGCTCGCCCATCCAAGATATTTGGCACGACGTCCATATCGGCCGCGCTCACGTCGCCAACAGCCCTGTTAGTTTTGCGCGTAATCTTGGCGCAGTGCATTTGGGCGCGCCGAGCACGGACGTGTTTGTCTAATGATTAAGCCGGGCGGCCCGCCAGAGGGCCATTATGTGCAAGCGGGGCCAATCCGCATGCATTATCTCGAATTTGGTGAAAAAAACGCTCCTATTGTCGTTTTTTTGCATGGGTCGGGGCCCGGTAATAGTGCGTGGGCGAATTTCAGCGGCAATGTCGAGGCCTTCGCTGATGCTGGCTACCGGGTCATCGCGCCGGATATGATTGGTTTTGGCTATACAGACAAACCGCTTGATTTAGGTGATTACACGCTCAAACTGTTTTGTGACACGCTGATGGCGGGTCTTAAAGCCATCGGTGTTGAGCGGTGCAGCATTGTCGGTAATTCCCTCGGGGGCGGCGTGGCTATTCAGATCGCGCTGGATTATCCGGACTTTGTCGAAAAACTTATCCTTATGGGGCCGGGCTGCCTTGAAGAGCAAGGCGACTATTGGGGCATGCCGGGGATTGCCAAAATGATGGATGCGAACAAAGCGGGGATGAGCAAAGATACGCAAGGCCAAGTCATGCGGTTGTTTACCTATGATCCCAAACATGTGACCGATGCATTGATCACCATGCGTTGGGCTATTGCGCAAGATCAGCCCAAAGAAGTTCTCACGACAATGAAAACGCCTGCGCTGGGCGCCCGGATGAAAGAACTGAGCTGCCCAATCCTCACATTTTGGGGACGGCAAGACGAATTTATGCCGCCGCAAGGCAAAGCAGCGTGTATCGAGGCGAACGAGCATTCTCGTCTCATTGAAGTCAATGCCTGCGGGCATTGGGTGATGATTGAACATGCGCGTATGTTTAACGCGGCGAGTATTGATTTTTTGAAGTTTGGATAGGAGCAAGACATGGGCGTCGCAAATCTCGGTTATGTTATATTGGAAATGCAAGACCCGGCAGGATGGTCAAAATTTGCTGTTGATGTTTTGGGCTTCGAGGTCGCTGAAGATCTCAGCCACAGCGATGTGCAGTGCTTGCGGATGGATGATGAACCGTTCCGCTATATGGTCGTCAAAGCCGAGGCCGATAGATTTTTATCGGCGGCTTATGAAATGTCATCTGAAGCCGCTTATGATGCACAACTGGGCGAACTTGAAAGCCGGGGCGTTCCTGTTGAACGCGGCGATGCAGACGGCGCAAGACAGCGCGCGGTCAAAGCGTTCGCTTCTTTTCATGATCCGTCCGGCAACCGCGTTGAAATTTATCATGGCCGGAGTGCTGGCAAGGCCTTTAAGCCGGGGCACGGTATAAAAGAATTTAAAACCGGAGAGATGGGGCTAGGGCATGCGGTGCTGCCAGCGCCTGAGAATGATGCAACCATTGATTTTTACTGCAATATCATGGGCTTTGGACCTAGTGATGACCTCACATTGCCTGCTTTCGCCGAGGGCATGCCGCCGCAGCGTATATATTTCATGCATGCCGATAATCCCCGCCATCACACGTTGGCGCTATATAATTTCCCTAATCCAACGGGCGTAATTCATCTTATGGCGGAAATGGGCAGTATGGATGAGGTTGGCTACTGTATGGACCGCGTGAAAGCCGCCGGACTTCACATATTTGCCTCCCTCGGTCGCCACGCGAATGATGAGATGGTGTCGTTTTACTTTTTTGCGCCAGGCGGGATCGGATTTGAAGTCGGATATGACGGAAAAACTGTTGAGGATTGGGCGGACTTTAAGCCAACCCAATCCACGATTGGCGATTTATGGGGTCATGAATATGATTTCCCCGTTGTCAGTTAAGCGTCGCACTTTAAGCCGCCAATAGGCCTACAAGACATTAAAAGTATTATAGGAGAATCGAGTTTGGGTGAAGCTTATATAATTGACGCAGCAAGGACGCCTACGGGTAAGCGGCGAGGAAGCCTACAAGACATTCACGGAGCCGATTTGGGCGCGCATATCATTCGCGAAATTGTTGAACGCAACGATATACCGGAAGCAGAATATGATGATGTGATATTTGGCTGTCTTGACGCAATCGGGCCCTTAGCGGGCAATATTGCACGGACATGCTGGCTCACGGCCGGATATGATCTCGCGGTTCCGGGCGTTACTATTGACCGTCAATGCGGCTCCTCTCAACAAGCCGTACATTTTGCTGCGCAGGCCGTCATGAGCGGAACGCAGGATGTGGTGATAGCTGGCGGCGTACAGACAATGAGCAAAATTCCAATCGGCTCAGCGATGATTTGCGCGCAAGACCTAGGCTTTAAAGACCCGTTCTCAGGCTCTGAAGGATGGATTAAACGGTTCGGCAATGCTCCGGTCAGCCAGTTTTTCGGGGCGGAAGCTATAGCAAAACAATGGGATTTATCCCGCCGCGACCTTGAGGAGTTTTCTTTTGAGAGTCACCGCAGAGCAGCCTATGCCCGCGAGCAAGGCTGGTTTGAACGTGAAATCAGCCCGATCAACGGCCTTGAGCAAGATGAAACGATCCGCGAATCCACGCTGGAGAAAATGGCCGATCTGGAGGTTCTTCAAGAAGGCGGACGGATTACGGCAGCGGTTGCCAGCCAAACTTGTGACGGGTCATCGGCGATGCTGATTGCCTCCGAAGATGCGGTCAAGCGTTATAATTTAAAGCCCCGCGCGCGTATTCATCATATGGACGTGATGGGCGATGATCCGATCATGATGCTGACCGGGCCTATTCCTGCAACGCAGCGAGCTCTCAAGCGCGCAGGCATGTCAGCGAATGATATTGATCTGGCCGAATGTAACGAAGCTTTTGCTCCCGTGCCTATGGCTTGGATGCGCGAGACAGGCATACCGCATGAGAAGGTCAATGTGAACGGCGGCGCGATTGCGCTTGGTCATCCGCTTGGCTCAACAGGCACAAAGTTAATGACAACATTACTGCATGAAATGGAGCGCCGCAAAGTGCGCTATGGTCTGCAAACTATGTGCGAAGGCGGCGGCGTTGCTAATGTGACAATCATTGAAAGATTGTGATAGTTAGGCGCTGAAAACCTCTGGTGGCTCGCATATGCCGAGACAAACACTTTTCCCAAAAGGATATTAAAGCATGACAAAAACAACATTTAAAAATCCGGGAGACTTGTTGGGGCAAGAAGGCCTTAAAATCGGTCCGTCTGAGTGGATGGATATGACGCAAGACCGCGTGAATACGTTTGCGGACGCAACCGGCGATCATCAATGGATTCATGTGGATGAAGCGCGCGCAAAGTCCGGGCCGTTCGGGACAACAATTGCCCACGGCTATCTGACATTGTCACTGGCCGCCAAGTTCATGCCGGAAATCTTAGAGATTGAAAATATGTCCATGGGCATCAATTACGGGTCTGAAAAAACGCGGTTTATCAATCCGGTCAAAGTCGGCTCCCGCGTTCGCGGCCACGGAGAATTTTTGGAAATCAAAGAGGTTCCAGGCGGCTTTCAATCGACGCTGCGCGTGACCATCGAAATTGAAGGTGAAGATAAACCCGCCTGCGTTGTCGATACAATCAGCCGGTATTTTCCGTAAGCTTAATCTCTCTCCCAAATTGAGAGAACTTGATAGGAGTTTTATATGCCTAATCCCGAGAAAATGGCGGCGTCAGTACTGGCTTACATCGATTTATTCAACGCGCAGGACGCCGCCGGGATTGCGGCTCTTTACGCTGATGATGCGAGCGTTACGGATCCGGTTGGAACGCCGCCTAAAAATGGTAAGGACGCTATATTGGCCTTCTATACTTTAGCGGTAAAAAACGGCGCAAAGCTGGTACAAAACGGACCAACGCGTATTGTGGCGGATCACGCCGCCTTTGCTTTTACGGTTTCAGTTGGGGCCATGACAGCTGTGGACAAAGCTGTAGACGTTGAACTTCCGGCGGGCGGCATGACAATCGACGTGATTGATACGTTCAAATTTAACGACGACAACAAAGTCACCGAAATGCGCGCCTTTTGGGGGCCGACAAATATCACGCAAGTTTAGAGTTTATTTTGTGCTATGCCTCGCGCAGTGCAGGGCATCTATTGCAGCCGCAACGGGGTGCTTATGCCGGAATATATGGCGGCCATATATATATTGGTTAGGCTTTGCTGGCAGGGTTGCGTTATGGCGCTCTTTTATGAGCCGCGAGATGGTGCTCATCATATTATAATCCGTTAAAACCCTCTTTCGGGCTTCGATGATTGCGGGGAGGCGTTTTTCATATTCACCATTGTCGATGGCATTTTTTATAATGCGTGCCGCGCCCTCAGAGTCGAATATATCTATGGGTATGATGCTCTCTTTGGGGAAATAATCATTGATATTCGGCGGGCCGTAATAAAACGGCAGACAATAGGCCAGAAAACAGTCAGCGATTTTTTCTGTCCAGTGATGCGGCTCGATGTGGTTTTCAATAGCAATGTGATACCGAAACCGATCCATGGCCTCGGCTTTGTCTGAAATTGGGCGTATGCCGCGCCCGAACCAGTCAAAATCATCGCCTAGCCGTGCTTTCAGTCCTGCCGTGAAATCATATCTCTGTTTCAGGGTCGGCGTCATTTGCTTGTCTGAACAGACTGCGGAGAGCTGAGCCGTTTTTTCCAGCGGCGGCGTTGCTGCGTAAGTATCAATGTCAATATACTCGTTATCATCCGGGGATAATGGCCGCCCGTAATACCAACGCAGGGGCGGCGTCTCAAAAATTTGGTTCGGGTGACTTATAATATTACGCGGCTGTACGCTTAAAACATGCCCGAATTGCCGCAAATAATGCGGCCCGTAAATTTTTATAGACGTTGGCTCGGTGGTGATGAAGAGGGTGTTCTCTCGCGCACACGCGAGTATTTCAGATCGATTTGACCGTGTTTCACCGGGCAGGAACGTCAAATCTTCATAGACAACCAGCCAATCATAGCTTTGCGTGCCAAGATCAAAGATAAACTCACAATCGCCAAATTTGGGCGCACGCTTTGCAAAAAGCGAAAGCCAGAGCGCCGGATCTTGATCGGCGGACGTTCTGGCTAGAAATTTGACGCGTATAGGCGCTGGCATTACTCGGCGAGCATCTTATCCCGAAGCGCCCTGAACTCCGTGCCTTCATACCAATTTGGCCAATCGCGGCTATTGGCCAGATCATAGCCAAGCTCAAACAGGATTTCACTGGTCATTTCCATGCCGGACAAGTCCCAGCTATCATCATATTCGTCAGATGGTTTATGATAGCGGTTGATCCGGTAGTCTTCTTCAAACGCGGCGCCGTATTCTTTGCCTTTGGTAATGTGGTCAATACCGCTGTCGGAGTAGAGCATCGGAACGCCGAGTTTACCGAGGCTGATATGATCCGAGCGGTAATAATATCCGGCCTCAGGCGTAGGATCGGGCACAACATACATACCGCGCGGTTCCAGAACCGCTTTGAGACGGTCTTCGAGCTCGGACGCGCCGTATCCGACGACGATCATATCCCGTGTTTTGCCGACCGGCAAAATCGCGTCAATATTGATACCGCCGACTGTTTTATCCAGCGGAACCAGCGGATCTGCGCCGTAATAAGCAGATCCCAGTAAGCCGGATTCTTCGGCTGTGACAGCGACAAAAATGGCAGAACGCTCCGGCGCGCCTTGTTGTACAAACGCTTCGCCAATCTCAATAATTGCGGCGGTGCCCGTTGCGTTATCAACTGCGCCGTTGGATATTTGGTCGCCTTCGGCGCTTGGGTCCATGCCCAGATGATCCCAGTGAGCCATGTAGAGGACATATTCATCCGGGTATTTTGTCCCGATAACGCCGCCCGCAACATTGTTGGACTCAACGGTTTTGATGTCTTGTGTGAGGGATGCTGAAAGGCTGAGGCCGTCCATAGGAACGGGTTGAAAGCCCTTAACGATCGATTGGGCTTTCAGGGCCTCAAGGTCTAATCCGGCATTATCCATCACTGATTTTGCCGCATCATAATGCAGCCAGCCTTCCATCAGTGTGCGGCTTGCGCCGCCGTCTGGACGCACCAAGTCGTACTGCGCGCCAGTCCAGCTTCCGGAGACAACGCCCCAGCCATAGCTGGCGGGCGCGGTTTCGTGGATAATCAATGCCGCAGCAGCGCCTTGGCGTCCGGCTTCTTCGAACTTATACGTCCAGCGGCCATAATAGGTCATGGTATTGCCCTTAAACAAGGCTTCGTCCTGAGAGCCAAACCCCGGATCATTGACCAGCATCACAACCGTTTTGCCTTTAACGTCCAATCCGGCATAATCATCCCAGCCATATTCCGGCGCGACAACACCGTAACCGACGAATACAAGATCGCTATTGTTAATCGTGATCGTGGGATCGAGCCGTTTCGTCCAAAAAACACCGTTTGTGGATTGGTCCGCACTGATGATGGCTGCGCCGTCTTTTGAGATCGTCATTGTCGATTCGGGAAGGGCTATAGTTTCAGTCAGCTTCACGGGTTGAAAATATGTACCATCTTTGCCCATGGGTACAAGTCCGGCGGCTTTCATCTCGTCAGCAATATATTGCGCGGCCAATTTGCCGCCTTCTGTGCCGGGCGCTCGGCCCTGAAACTCATCCGATGATAGCGTCTTAATACGGCGCCCGATTTCTGCGGCCGAAGCAATTGGCGGTTTGGCTTTTGTATCTGCCGCGTCCGGCGTGTTTGAGCCGCAAGCGGGTAGAGCCAGCATGGCGGCACTTAAAAATATAAGTGTGATTTTCTTCATGATTATCCCCAAATCAATTATGACTGTGTAAGTGCTGTTGAAACATAAACACTCATATTTGAAAAGGTGAAATTTTATTCAAATGCTCGGCTTCAAGGATTAAACTCCGATCTGTTCGGTGAGGAACGCGCCCTTAGACTTTAATGTCTTTGCCCAAATTTTGAATTGGGGTAATTTTCCGGTAGATTCCATACGGTATTTGATTTCGTTTTGGACAATCGGCGCAATATATATGCCGTTAGAATACTGATTTTTCTTCAAGTCGAACTCTAAGGCATCTTTCATGAGTGTATCGAGCTTTTTAGTCTCCAAGCGCGGGTGTGAAAAATCGAGGTCGTAGACTGAAAAAAGTTGTTCATATGTTTCATCTTTTTCCGCATTAAATTCTGCCATGTTCATGGCCCATATGCGCCGGAAGCACTTGTCTTGCTTGCTGGTTAGAACAAAGACCTTCACAATATACATAATCAGGATCAGTAATCCAAACGTGAGTAAAACCGTCATCATCAAGATAACTCCTTCAGCAGCCCCGCTTCGTGAGCGCGCTCTGATGGTGTAAAGCTCCTGAATGCACGGTGAATGGATTGGCGTCATACTTAAACGATGTCTGTGATTTAATCAGATATGATTGTTTGGGGCATGAATCGTGCTGAAAAGCGACGTTAGTGAAATTAAAAGGTTGATTTTTGGCTTTGCCCTTGCGCTTCTCCCCTGTAAGCAAAGTGGCAAGAATGAGGTGAGTTATGAAAAAATTATTATTAGGTGCCGCGTTGGGTTTGGTACTGGCCGGGTGCTCTGCACAGTCCGTTTCAACAGATGCAGCACAAAGTGAAACACAAGCAAAAACCGCTGCGATAGTATCTACTGCTTCGCCGGAGGTTCAAAACCTGATCGATGTCGCGCTAAGTGGAACGCATGCTTACGACATCACAGAATCACTGACGACAGAAATTGGGCCCCGCCTCGCGGGTACCGAGGCTGAAGCCCGTGCGCGTGTCTGGGCAGAAGCCAAGTTTAGGGAACTGGGTTTCCAAAATGTACGCACCGAAGAGTTTACAATTCCAGGATGGGAACGCGGCGTGGAAACGGCAGAAATTCTTTCTCCTAATCCGCAAGCCCTTTATATCACCGCATTAGGGGGCTCAGTGGCAACGCCGCCGGGAGGGGTTGAGGCAGATATAGTTTATTTCGAGACATTCGAAGATTTGGAGGCGGCGCCTGAGGGCGGACTAGAAGGTAAGATCGTATTCATTTCAGGTCTTATGGATAAAGCACATGACGGTGCAGGTTACGGCCCTGCGAATCTTAAACGCCAACGCGGCGCGACAGAAGCGGGAAAGCGCGGCGCGGCTGCGGTTGTGATACGCTCAGTTGGAACGGATTCGCACCGCTTTCCGCATACCGGTCAAATGCGTTACGCCGATGATGTGCCTGCAATCCCTATCGGAGCGCTATCGGCGCCGGATGCCGATCAATTAGAGCGGACACTATCGCGCGGTGAGACTGTACGCCTTAAACTCACACTGACACCGCGACGAACCGGAGATATGATTTCCGGCAACGTGATTGGTGAAATTATCGGGACAGAAAAACCCGATGAGATTATTCTTATTTCAGGTCACCTCGATAGCTGGGACTTGGGAACCGGGGCGCTTGATGATGGTGCCGGTATCGGCATATCGGCAGGTGCAGCCAAAGTGATCTTGGATGCGGGGTATAAACCCAAGCGGACAATCCGCATTGTAGCATACGGCGCAGAAGAGGTCGGCTTGCTCGGCGGATTTGCGTATGCGGATCAGCATAAAGATGAGCTCGGCAATCATGTGCTCGCGAGCGAGTCGGATTTTGGCGCGGAACGCGTTTACGCGGTCAGAACCTCAACCAAAGGCGCGGCAAGAAACACCATAAAAGACATCCAGAAATCTATCGCGCATTTGGGTATTGTATGGGAAGACTATCCGACTGAAGGCGGGCCGGATATTATTCCGCTGGCGCGCGCCGGGGTTCCCGTATTCCGCCTGCAGCAAGACGGCACGGACTATTTTGATTATCACCATACGCCCGATGATACGTTTGACAAAATTGACAAGGACGCTATCGCGCAAAATGTCGCCGCGTGGGCAGGGTTTGTCTGGATGGCATCAGAAGCGGATGTCGATTTTCGTAGCGATGCGGAATAGCCGCTAAATCTTGGAGATACTCATGAGACTCAAAACATGGCTCATTGGCGCTTGCCTCGGATTTGCGATGAGTTCTCAGGCGAGTGCGGCTGACTTAATGACAGTCTACAAGCATTTACATGCAAATCCCGAATTGTCTCTCATGGAGACCGAAACCGCTAGCTTTATGGCGGCAGAATTACGCGCATTGGGCTATGACGTTACTGAAAGCTTTGGCGGGACCGGTGTTGTTGCGCTTTTTGAGAACGGCCCCGGTAAAACGATCATGATCCGCGCGGACATGGACGGTTTGCCCGTGAAAGAAGACACCGGGCTTGAATATGCCAGCCGGGTTATGCGCCAAGCCGCAGCGGGCGAGACGCATCCTGTCATGCATGCTTGCGGACATGATGTGCATATGACGTCGTTGCTGGGAACTGCGCAAGAAATGATGGCGCAAAAAGACGCTTGGTCAGGAACGCTTATGTTGATTTTGCAGCCAGCCGAAGAAATTGTGAAAGGCGCGCAGGCCATGCTCGCGGACGGTCTTTTCACTAAGTTTCCGCGTCCTGATTACAATCTGGCTCTGCATGTCAATTCTGGCATGGCGGCGGGCGAAGTCGGTCTTGTTCCGGGTTACGCGCTCGCCAATGTGGACTCTGTCAATATTGACGTATTCGGGATTGGAGGTCACGGCGCATACCCGCACCGTACCAAAGACCCTGTTGTTTTGTCGGCTCAGATAATATTAGCGCTGCAAACAATTGTCTCGCGCGAGACCTCTCCGCAAGAGGCAGCTGTCATCACTGTGGGCGTTATCCAGGGCGGCACCAAACGCAACATTATTGGCAATGATGTCAATTTACAATTGACCGTGCGCTCATATACGGACGAAGTGCGCGCGCATACGCTTGAAGGGATTACGCGCGTGGCCGAAAATCTAGGCCGTGCGGCGGGGCTGCCTGAAGATAAGCTACCAAAGGTCACCTTGCTGGATGAATCGGCTCCTGCCACATATAATAATCCAGTCCTAACCGATAAAGCTGCGCTCTTTATGAAGCCCGCCATCGGAGCGGACAATGTTAAATTTATTTCTCCAGTGATGGGCGCGGAGGACTTTTCGCATTTTGGCCGCACAAACCCGAAAATTCCCAGCCTTCTGTTTTGGTTAGGGGCGGCCAATCCCAAGGACGTTGCACAAGCAAAGCGTGAGGGAACACGCTTGCCGTCTCTGCATTCTGCCAAGTTTGCCCCGGATGCTAAGCTGGCTTTGGACACGGGCGTAAAAGCCACGTCTGCGACCGCAATTGGTCTCTTTAACGAATAAACGATTTTAAACAGGAAATATTTATGTCACTGCCACCCATTTTGCAAAACCTCGAACTGCCAGTTATTGGCGCGCCGCTGTTTATTGTGTCCGGACCCGAGCTTGTTATTGCGCAATGTAAGGCCGGTATTGTAGGATCGTTTCCAGCGCTGAATGCGCGCCCGGCAGAAGAACTTGAAAAGTGGATTGTGCGCATCAAGCTTGAGCTAGAGCAATATCAGAAAGATAATCCCGATAAGAAAGTGGCTCCTTTCGCAGTCAACCAAATTTGCCATTCATCCAACAACCGCCTGAAACACGACATGGACGTTTGCGTAAAGCACGAAGTTCCTATTGTCATCACCAGCCTACAAGCCTCGCAAATGGTTTACGACGCAGTGCATTCTTACGGCGGAACAGTGCTCCATGATGTTGTCAATATTCGGCATACGAAAAAAGCCATATCCATTGGCGCGGACGGCATTATAGCGGTTTGCGCTGGTGCTGGCGGTCACGCTGGCCGTTTGTCACCCTTTGCTTTAGTGCCGGAAATCAGAGAATTTCATGACGGGCCGCTTTTATGTTCTGGATCTATGTCCACAGGCGGATCTATTTTGGCTGCCCAAGCTATGGGCGCCGATCTGGCCTATATGGGCACGCGGTTTATTGCGAGCCGTGAGGCCAACGCTGATGAAGCCTATAAACAGGCTATTGTCGACTCTGCGGGTGAGGACATTGTTTATTCGTCATTGTTTACAGGTGTTCACGGTAATTACCTGCGTAGTTCTATTGAGGCTGCTGGCATGGATCCTGACAATCTGCCAACCGCTGATAAAACTGCAATGAACTTTGGTTCAGGCGGCAATTCGGATGCAAAAGCGTGGAAAGATATTTGGGGGTCCGGTCAGGGCGTTGGTACAATTCACAGTGCGCCAACAGTGCAGGAAATTGTCGATCAATTAAAAACTGAATATAATGATGCCAAGAAGCGGCTTTCTATTTAATTAACCTTCAGTTTCAGTTCATGTAAAATACATATTGCTGCATTGCATGTGCCGAGACCATACGCTATGACCTGTTTTTAATAGGTTCTTTTAGGGAGAATATTATGGGTATGAGATGGTTATTGGGGATCATTCTTGTTGCCATCATTTCATTGTTTGCAACATGGGCGACATTTAGCCCGTTCCATGCAGAGTCGCAGTCACAGTTAATGGCGGACTCAATACGGTCTGAGCTTGATTTAAATGAGTTCAATGCAATCAAACTTGATATGGATGGTAATGTAGCAACTCTGTCTGGTGACGTGATGTCAGAAGACGCTATGCAGCAAGCTTTATCAGTTGCCAGAGATGCGAAATGCGATGCTTGCGGAAATTCTAATCCAAAATGGCATGTCGTTGAAAGTAGCATGATGGTTGTTACGCCAACTCCCGTTATTCCAACGATCGCGCCCTTCAGTTTCTCCGCATCAAAAGATGCCGCAGGGGTTAGCCTCAACGGGTATTTGCGCAGCGATGCGGAAGTTCAGCGTATATTGCGCGAGGCTGGCGCTTTGTTCGGTGGCAATGTTACTAATGATACTCTGTCTGTAGCGAATGGTGCACCAAATGATGGTTGGGGGGATGTCGCGTCGTCTTATCTTTCTGCATTGTCAAAACTGGATACAGGCAGTGTTGTCTTAGAGGACACACAGTCTTTGATCACTGGTGTTACGACAAATGAAGCCGTGCGCAATGAAATCTACGACATGATCAAGCAAACCCCTGCTGGTTATGTTGGCGCGGCAAACATTACGGTGCCTGACGGGCCAATCTCTGTTGCAGGCAAGATCAATAGTGAGCGCTCATGTCAAACTTTATTCAACACGCTTAAAAGCGGGAACAAAATTGAATTTGCTTTAGGCTCTGCTGAGATTAAACCCGATAGCTTTGGTTTGTTATCCAGTCTGTATAGTGCTGCGGATCAATGCGATACTTTCTCGCTGAATATATCTGGCCACACAGATGACACGCCATTCGTTTCCGAGGGTGGTATCGACTTGAATATATGGCTCAGCCAAGCGCGCGCAGATAGCGTTAAGACATACCTTGTCGAGCAAGGTATTGCCGAAACACGTTTGTCAACAATTGGTCATGGATCTTCAATTCCATTGGTGACAAATGACACGCCAGAAGGCAAAGCGGCAAACCGCCGTATCGAATTCACAGTGACTCAGTCCGAGTAGGAGGACAGTATTATGGACAATTTTGATTTTCTTTTATCGTTTGGATGGATCCCACTATTTATTTTTGGGTTCATTTGCTTCCTTTTAGGCATGCTGTTGTCGGGTCTGTTCCGTAAGGATCACGATGGCGACTTAACCGTAGAAGGCGAAGGCGCTTTGCGGACGGAAAATGATGGGCTGCGAACCCGCATTCATGACCTTGAAGCGGCTATTTCGGGCCGCGACACTGAAGTCGCTGCTTTAACTAGCCAACTGTCAGCTACTGGCGCGGCGGCTCCGGCGCAAGAGGCTGCGTCATCTGAAGACGACGAGACTTACGCGCTTGAATGGCGTAACCGCTATCTCGCTGCTCGCGTCAAATATCTTGAGACTCGTTTGGCTGAAAAACCCGTCGCGGCTCCTGCCAAAAAAGCTGTTGCGGCGGCTCCTGTTGCTGCAGCCGCTGCGGCCACATTGGTAGCCGCGAAGGCGCCTGCTAAGCCTAAGGCTAAGAAAGCCCCTGCGAAGCCTGCTAAAAAAGCTACAGCTAAAGCAGCTCCAGCCCCGCAAGTTCTCTATACGGACGGACCAACGGATGGTGAGCCTGATGATTTGAAACTCATCAAGGGCATTGGGCCGAAATTTGAGGCCGATCTTCATGGCAAAGGTGTCTACTATTTCCGCCAAATCGCGAACTGGAAGAAAAAAGATGTCGAAGTTGTTGAAAAAGTCATCGACTCTATTCCGGGCCGTATTGAGCGCGATGAGTGGGTGCCTCAGGCTAAAGGCCTAGCAAAATCCGGAGGTGTCAAAGCCGATAAAACGCGTAAGAAACCTGGGCCTAAGCCTGGCACGAAACGCGGCGAGACTAACCTTGACGGAACACCCCGTAAAAAACCCGGGCCGAAAAAGGGTGCTGATAGCAAGGCTTCTGACGGCAACGATAAATATTATGAGAACGTCAAAAAGTTCGATGCGAATGCTAAGGCTGGCTACGTTGATAATATTGTCAAATATCTCGGTGCATCGCTTAACAGCCGCGACTCATCTTTAGTGGCGTGTTCTGATCCCACGGAAGTAAATACTGTGGTTATGAATTTGATGGTCAAAAAGTTCGAACTCGATAAAGAAAAGGGCGAGGCGATCGTCAAAGAAGTGTGTACAGAAATGAAGTCAGAGCGCTTTAAGAATCGCGTGACATTCTATTATTTGTGCGCCAAAAAAGCCCGCAAATTGAGCTTCTTCAGCTAAGTTGCTCAAAATATTCCACGTTTAAAACTGCCGAAAAGCCCGCTCTCAGCGGGCTTTTTATTTATATAATCCTCGTTTTCTCATGTGGCCGTATATTCAGGCCATGACTAAAACTGTAAACAATACCCCACAACACAGCTTCGCCCGTTGGCAAAACTTCTCCCAAGCCGAAATGGCATGCCGTCATTGCGGCGAGGTTTACCATTGGCCAGAATTTATGGACAGGCTGCAAAAGGCTCGTGACATAGCCGGTACGCCTTTTCACATTCTCTCGGCTCATCGCTGATATCTGCACAATGCCCGTGTTGGCGGAGCGCCGTTATCACAGCATCTTAAACTTGCCGTCGATATTGCGCTGGCTGGGCATGAACGCATGGTTTTGATGGATGCATGCCGGACGGCGGGTTTTACGGGCTTTGGTTTTTACACAACATTTTTACATATTGATCTGGGCCGCCCTCGCCATTGGTTTGGATCAGGAAAGGCAAGGATTTTATGGCAAACTTACTTGGACTAGGATTGGACGCTGCGGCTGGCGGCATTTTTGGGCTATTGGGAACGGCGCTTGGGCGCGCTGCTGGATTTTTTGAACGCAAGCAAACCTTTGAGCAAGAACAGGCGCGGTGGTCGCATGAATACCGTTTGCATGAACTTCAAATGCAGGCCCGCTCTCAAGAAACCGAAATGGAGTTAGCACTTGCGGCGCAGTCCGGGTCGTGGCGCGGCCTCGAAGCCTCGATAAACGCTGAGGCGGCCATAGGTACAGCGAGCAGTTGGGTAATAAACACCCTAAGACTCGTGCGGCCAACCCTTACATTTTCGCTCTGGATGATTACAGGTGGAATATTTCTTATCACCAAAAATGATGCCATCGTTGAAGCCGCCATTTTCGCTGCAACGGCCTCTACTTTGTGGTGGTTTGGAGACCGCGCGCCCAAGCCGTCTTTAAGAGGGTAGCTGTGTCCCCAACTCGGTAACAGTGCTTACGAGCTGTATCCCGAGCAGTGCGATCATGATAAGGGCCAGATTGAAAGCATATATAAATCCAACGCCGTAGCTGGTCCAAATTGTTTTAAACCAGCCGCGGCCAAACATGCGTTTTAGGCTCAGCGGGAGATAAATGAGGAGAGCTAAAAATATGAATCTCGAAATCGCGCCGCCGGGAAGAACAAAGCTTAGTAAAATCCCCAAAAGGATCAGAAAGAAGGCGACTGCGTGAATGTAGGCAGCGTGGACCAGATGGTCATAAAGAAGCGCGTTACCGCGCCCGCGAACAAACATAGCGCCGATGAGCATTGTAAACGGCATCATTAGAAACATGATGCGGGGTAGGTATTTAAAAACCGCTCCATTTATTTTGGTTGGGTTCCTGATTACCGGCAATAAAACGTCAGACATGCTACCAATTTCATATTTTTGACCGCTTATGTCTGAGAATATGATTGTGTTCGAGCCTTCCGCGCTTGTCTCTGTTACTGGCTTATCTTCTGCGCTGCTCTCTTGCCCGGCTTTCAGCATGTCTAGCGCTTCATTGATCTCTGCTGCATCTTCAGGAGATAACGAGCCATTTTCTATAGCGCGCTCGGTTCGTTCATTAACATTGTCTTTGATGCTATCAGTGTCGATATCGAGCTTTATCCCGTTACCAGCATTCAGTTTCAATCTAATCAGATCGAAATTGCGTGTTTTGTTGCGGGCATCAATGTCCCGTCTTGTTTCGAAAAAATGCATGGCAGGAACCAGCTTCAGATCATCAGCAGTCATGTCTTCGACGGGTTTGGTAACGCCCTCTATGGGCTGAACGTCGACATCTATACTGATGAGCTGCATCTGGGTAACGCTCAAAAAGCCGAAAAGCAAAATGCTCATAGCAATATAAACACGCACGGGTGATGACCAGTGGGTGCGCCTGCCATCCGCATATTCACGAGCTACCTTGCCCGGCTTAAATAACAGCGCTGCCCATGTGCGCCATATACGCGACTCAATCGCTGTCACCGAGCTCAAGAACTCTTTGATAAGGCTAAATAGGGAGCGGCGGTAATCATCGTTTTTCTGGCCACAAGATGTACAATACACCCCTGTGAACGGCGTTTCGCAGGAATGGCAATAGTGGGATTGATTGACATCAGGAATATTGTCATTGCCGAGCGGCGCTAGGTGTCCAATATCTGTTTCAAATTCTTCCGGACCCATAACACCTACCCCCTTAGGACATAGTTATGCCATAAACACGGTCAGCGTAAAGGCAGCATGACTACATTATTTATACGCAACTTTTTGCATATAAATATTGCCCAGAGAGTTTTGCCTGTTATGGTGCTTCGCACGGAGGATCTATGTTTTCAGGACAGAGTGTTGCAGTGACGGGCGCGGGCGCGCCGAGCGGTATTGGCCGGGCTATTGCGGAAATGTTTGTTGCAGGCGGCGCGAACGTCGTGATTTGTGATCTGAAAGCGCCGGATGAGGTTGCCAAGGCAATCGGAGCGAATGCCTTTGCCTGCGACGTGTCGAGTGAACACGCCGTCAAAGACTTTATTGCAGGTGCAGAGGCTGTAAATGGCCCGCTCGATGTATTCGTGTCAAATGCAGGGGTTGGTTTCAGCGATTTACCCGGAGGGCATGCTGCGGGAGCGAGCAACCAAGACTGGGAAACAAGTTGGCAGGTCAATGTGATGTCGAGCGTCTATGCGGCGCGGGCGC
This sequence comes from uncultured Caulobacterales bacterium, assembly GCA_964352275.1. GTDB lineage: Bacteria > Pseudomonadota > Alphaproteobacteria > Caulobacterales > Maricaulaceae > JACOMS01. Next base: position 12,805 of record CAYGRF010000001.1, on the reverse strand, counting down.
TATTGCCGGGCTGGATGGAGCGCGGCTCCGGACGGTTTGTGATCACGGCATCAGCGGCCGGTCTTCTCAACCAAATTGGCAGCGCCTCCTATAGCGCGACAAAACACGCAGCCGTAGGTTATGCGGAAGCCTTAGCCATTGCCCACAAAGATCAAGGTATTGATGTTCATTGTATTTGCCCGCAATATGTGCGGACCAATATGACAAAAGGAGCGAAGTTCGCTGAAGACAGCAAGGACGGCCTTTTAGAGCCATCCGATGTCGCAGAAGCTCTCCGAAACGCTATTGAAACTGATGAATTTTTAGTGCTTTCTCATCCTGTGGTTGGAGAGTATTTTCGGCATAAAGCAATGGATTATAACCGCTATATTAGCGGCATGAATAAACTGAAAACAAAAACTGTTCCCGGCGATATGCCGCTCTAGAATTAACGGGGTAGCCCATGGCAAGATTTGATTTAACTGGAAAAGTCGCTTTGATTGCGGGAGCGAGCCGCGGGATTGGTGAGGCGATTGCGCATGGCTTTGCCGAGCACGGCGCAACCGTTGTGTGCAGCTCCCGTAAGCTTGCCGATTGCCATAAGGTTGCTGACGCGATTATGGCCAAAGGCGGGAAAGCGAGCGCAATGACGTTGCATTTAGGCGAAGTCCATACACATGATGCGGCGCTTGAGGCTTTAATGGCTGAGCACGGACGTTTAGACATTCTGATCAATAACGGCGCGACTAATCCCTATTTTGGCCCTGCCCATGACACGCCGGAAAGCGCTTATGACAAGACCATGGAAGTCAATGTTAAAGGCCCGTTTTATCTGAGCGCCAAAGCTATTCCTCTGATGCTAAAATCCGGCGGCGGCTCCATTGTCAATGTCGCGTCAATTGACGGCATACAGCCCGGTTTGGGCCGCGTTGTTTACGGTATGACGAAAGCGGCCATTATCAACATGACCAAGGGATTTGCCAAAGAATATGGCGACAAAAACATTCGCGTAAACGCGCTGCTTCCCGGATTTACAGACACGAAAATAGCGGCAGCGCTTAAGGATAATCCCGCTGTTCAGGCCCATATGAATGCGAACTTTGCCATTAAACGCATGGCCCAGCCCGAAGAAATGGTTGGAGCGGTATTGTATATGGTATCCGATGAAGGCAGTTACTTTACGGGTCAGGGCATGGTTGTTGACGGCGGAGCCATTATTTAGATGTCGAGTGAAAATCCGACAGTCGAGGTTCGCAAGGGCGAAGAACTGGATATAGCGGCGGTTGATGTGGCGCTGAAAGACAGCGTTTCCGGATTGTCCGGCAGCCCCGAGGTTCATCAGTATGCGAGCGGCGCGTCCAATTTGACGTATGCTCTTGATTATCCCAGCCGCCGCTTAGTTCTGCGCCGCCCGCCATTTGGAACGATACCCAAATCGGGTCACGATATGCACCGTGAATACCGGATTATGACGGGGCTCAAACCTGTCTATCCCTGCGTGCCGGAGACGTTGTTCTATACGGATGATAAAGACATTATCGGCGCGGAATTTTATGTCATGGAACGCGCAGAGGGCCACCTGATCCACACCCATATTCCAAAAGAGTGGGAATGGGATAAAGCCGCCACGCGGTCGCTCTGTGAGGAGTTTTTCTCAAAATTGGTTGATCTTCATAACGTGGATTATGCGGCGATTGGACTGTCGGATTTTGGTCGCCCTGACGGATATGTCGAGCGCCAAATCGGAGGCTGGAACCGCCGCTTTGAAAAGGCCTGGACAGAAGACATCGATACATTTGAAGATGTTCGGTATTGGCTGGATTCTAAAAAACCTGACCGGGAGATGGGTAGCGCTATTTTGCATGGTGACTACCGTATTGATAATTGCATTCTGCAAAAAGACGATCCAACAAAGATCAATGCGATTTTGGACTGGGAAATTTCGGCGCTTGGGGATCCGCTTATGGATCTTGGCAATACACTATCATACTGGATACAGGCTGACGATCCGCCGGAAATGCATGCGATGGTTCGGCAGCCCAGTATGGCTCCCGGCATGATGACTCGGCAGGAAGTTTTAGATTTTTATGCGCAAAAAACCGGCGCCGATGTGTCTAACTTTCAGTTCTATTATGTTTATGGTATTTGGCGTTTGGCTGTGATTATTCAGCAAATCTATTACCGTTATTATCATGGTCAAACAGACAATCCCCGCTTCAAGACCTATGGCCAGATGGCAAATGGTCTGGGCAATCTTGCACGCTTTAAAATCAAAACAGGAGTTCTTTAATGAGTGATCTCGAACAGTTCAGGGCCGACACGCGCGTGTGGCTTGAGGAAAATTGTCCGCAGGATATGCGTACGCCTATGTCCGGATTTGATGATGCGTGCTGGGGTGGCCGCAATTATACATTTGCGAGCGAAGGACAAAAGCTTTGGCTTGAGCGTATGGGCGCGCGTGGCTGGACGGTTCCGACATGGCCCAAAGAATATGGCGGCGGCGGTTTGTCAAAAGCCGAAGGCAAAGTTTTAGCCCAGGAAATGCACCGCATTAACGCCCGAAGCCCGCTTGCAAGCTTTGGTATTTGGATGCTTGGGCCTGCACTTTTGAAATTTGGCACAGACGAACAAAAGAAAAAGTTTCTGCCGCCAATCGCGCGCGGGGAAATCCGCTGGTGCCAAGGTTATAGCGAGCCGGGTGCAGGATCGGATTTGGCGGCTCTGGCAACCAAATGCGAAGATAAAGGCGATCACTTCCTTGTCAACGGACAAAAAGTTTGGACATCGTATGCCGACCAAGCTGACTGGATTTTTTGCTTGGTTCGGACGGATTTCGAAGCCAAAAAACACAACGGTATCAGCTTTGTTTTATTCGATATGGATACGCCGGGTGTGACCACAAAACCGATCAAACTGATTTCCGGTTACTCGCCGTTTTGCGAGACATTCTTTGATGACGTCCGCGTTGAAAAAGAAAACCTTGTGGGCGAGCTCAACAAAGGCTGGTCCATCGCTAAGTATTTGCTCACACATGAGCGCGAGATGATAGGCGGACAAAATGATGCCGTAGCGCGTCCTTTGCACGAAGTGGCCGCGGCGTCGCTTGGATTAGTTGATGGTAAGCTTGCCGATCCTATGCTGCGCGCGAAAGTTGTTGAAGCCGAGATCGATGATTGGGCCTTTAACAATACGATGAAGCGTAAACTGGGTGAGGCTAAGGCCGGTGCGAGCTTGGGGGCAGATAGTTCCATGCTGAAATATTACGGAACCGAGCTGAATAAGCGTAAGTTTGAGCTCATGATGGATGCGGCAGGTCACTCGGGCCTCGAGTGGGACAGCGAGCGTTCCAATAATGGTAAGTTGCCGCGCATGTGGCTACGCACAAAAGCGAACTCGATTGAGGGCGGGACATCCGAAATACAGCTTAATATTATTTCAAAGCATATTCTGCAATTGCCGGGAGCATAATCAATGGCATTGGTACTGAACGAAGACGAGCAACTCCTCGCAGAAAGCGCGGAAGGCTTTTTCGCCGATAAATCACCGGTTAAAGCGATGCGTAAATTGCGCGACGCTCAGGACGAAACTGGCTTTGACCGGGCCTTATGGCAAGAAATGGCTGCAATGGGCTTTGCTGGTGTTCTTATCGGCGAGGAACATGGCGGCGTTGATATGGGTTTCATGGCTGCGGGTCTTATCGCTGAGAATATGGGGCGTAACCTGACCGCATCGCCGTTCTTGTCAACGGCGGTTCTGGCCGCGACTGCGCTGACCCAGGGCGGCTCAGCCGAAGCCAGAGCTGCGTGGCTGCCTAAAATCGCGTCCGGCGAAACCATTATGGCTTTGGCCTTAGAGGAAGGCGTCAAACATAATCCCAAAGCGACAGCCATGAGCGCGGAGCGATCTGGAAATGGTTTTAAGCTTAACGGCAGCAAAGGCATGGTGCTTGACGGACATGTGGCGGATCAGTTGATTGTTGCGGCGCGGACATCGGGCGAGTCCGGCGATATAGACGGTCTGACTTTGTTTTTGGTTGACCCGAAAGCCAAAGGTATATCGCAAGAAAAAATCGCATTGATCGATAGCCGGGGCGCATCAGACATTGATTTTGATGATGTTGAAGTGACAGCTGATGCTGTGATCGGCGAAGTCGGGCAGGGCATGGACGTATTGGGCGCTGTTCTTAATGCGGGCCGCGCGATCTTGTCAGCTGAGCTTTTGGGCGCAAGCTCGGAAGCCTTTCGCACGACAACCGATTATATTCGCGAGCGCAAACAATTCGGCGTGGAAATCGGATCGTTCCAAGCGCTTCAGCATCGATCGGCGCATCTTTATTCGGAAATTGAGATTGCCCGCTCTGCCGTATTGGCCGCGCTAACCGCGCTGGATAACAAGGCTGAAGATGCTGAGCTTATCGTGGCGATGACGAAGGCCAAACTCGGTAGCGTCGCAAAATTGGCGGGTCTCGAAGGCGTGCAAATGCACGGCGGCGTTGGGATGACGGATGAATATGATATTGGTCTATACCTGAAACGCATTCGCGCCGCGCAAGAACTCTTTGGTGATGCCCATTATCATATGGACGCTATCGCCACTATGAAAGGATATTAGATATGAGCATTATGGATCTCGGTATGAGCGAGCGGGTCAAACCGCTTGTCGAAAAAGTTACGCGCATGGTGCAAGACGAAATTCTTGATGCAGATGCAGAATACCACGCAGAAGTCGGCAAAGCAGGCGACCGGTTTAAATTCACAAAACGCCAGAACGAAATTCGCGAAACCTTAAAAGCAAAAGCGCGGGAGCAGGGGCTCTGGAATTTTTGGCTCACAGACTCCAAGGCCGGTTTCGGTCTCAATACTGTCGAATATGCTTACCTAGCTGAGCCTATGGGGTGGTGCGCGCTGGCCCCTGAAGTGTTCAATTGCTCTGCGCCCGACACCGGGAATATGGAAGTGTTGGAGCGCTATGGAACAGCAGGACACAAAGAAACATGGCTCAAGCCTCTTTTAACAGGCGAGATCCGATCTGCTTTCTTGATGACAGAGCCCGATGTGGCCTCGTCTGACGCAACGAACCTAGACTTTAGCGCGGTTAAAGACGGCGATGAGTGGGTGTTTAACGGCGAGAAATATTGGTCTTCGGGCGCAGGAGATCCGCGTTGTCAGGTCTATATTCTGATGGCGCGTACGGCTGGCCGTGATGAAGCGCCCCGCCATGCGCAGCACTCCATGTTTGTTGTCCCGGCAGATTTGCCCGGTATTGAAAAGCTTCGCGCTATGCAGGTTTTTGGCAATGATGACGCGCCCCATGGCCACCTGCACATGCGCATGACGGATGTCCGCGTGCCTGCTGATGCGCTTTTAATCGGTGAAGGCCGAGGTTTTGAAGTCAGCCAAGGCCGCCTCGGCCCTGGCCGTATTCACCATTGTATGCGCGCAGTTGGACAAGCCGAGCGCGCGCTTGAGCTTATGTGTAAACGGGCTGTGAGCCGGACAGCGTTTGGCCGCCCGCTCGCCAAGCTGGGCGCAAATTATGATATTATTGCGCAGTGCCGGATCGAAATTGAACAGGCTCGCCTGCTTTGCCTCAAGGCCGCTTGGATGATGGATCAGGGGGATGCCCGCGCAGCTGCGCCTTGGATTTCGCAGATCAAGGTGGCAGCGCCGAATATGGCGCTCAAAGTGATAGATGAAGCGATGCAGATGTTTGGAGGAACAGGTGTGTCGCAAGATACGCCGCTGGCGCATATGTATGCCCAAATGCGGACCTTACGGTTTGCGGACGGCCCGGATGCGGTTCACCGCATGCAGGTTGCGCGCAAAGAGCTCAAACCTTACACAAACACAAAGGTGTAAACCCAATGCCGTCTTTTGATGTTGTCTCCGAAGTCGATTTCTCTGAAGTCGATAATGCTATGCAAAACCTCGCGAGAGAGATTGCCGTGCGTTACGACTTTAAGGGATCTAAATCCACGGCAGAGCATAAAGACGGCGTGATTACTGTATTTGCCGATGATGATCTGAAGCTGAAGCAAATGCACGAGATTTTACGCAGTAACCTGAATAAACGCGGCATTGAACCCGGGCAGCTTGACTATCAAAAAGTTGAGCCTGCTGCGGGGCAATCTGTGAGGCAAAATATTATTGTCAAAGAAGGCATTGAAAAAGATATTGCTAAGCAGATCGTCAAAGATATCAAAAGCGCAAAAATGAAGGTTCAGGTCGCTATCCAAGGTGATACATTACGCGTGACCGGAAAGAAACGCGACGACCTTCAAGGTGCCATTCAATTCATCAAAGATTTAGGCCTTGAATTACCGCTTCAGTATAAAAACTTTCGTGATTGAGCGCCTCTTCCAATAAACCGTAGCGCGGCCACCATTTAATATAAGGGCATGCGGGTCTGCCAAAACTTTTGTCTGTGGTTTTACAGCCGATTCATCATTTTCATTTACCGTAACCCTAAAGGATTATGGGGCCGTCAGGCCTCAGTGGGGTTGGGATCATGGTTGATATTCTACAAGGCGGCGATAGAAACGCGTTGAAACACCGCGCTTGGGTTTTGGTGAGTGTGTTTACACTCTCCATTTTCTTATCAGCATTCTTGCTGTTTTCCGTACAACCCATGTTTACAAAGTTGGTTTTGCCGCTTTTGGGGGGCTCGTCTAACGTCTGGAATACCGCGATGGTATTTTTCCAAGGGGTTTTGCTTGCGGGTTATATTTACGCGCATCTCATATCAAAATATTTAGCGCTGAAATGGCAAGTCGTTTGCCATACGCTTGTTTTGATCAGTGGCCTTTTATTCTTGCCTCTTGCCATCGCGGCGGGATGGACGCCGCCGCGTGAAGGCGCGCAAGCCTTTTGGCTGCTTGGTTTATTCGGAGCATCCGTGGGATTGCCTTTCTTCGCTATTTCCGCCAATGCGCCGCTCCTCCAGCGCTGGTTTAGCCGAACCAATGACAAAGATGCGCAGGACCCGTATTTTTTATATGCTGCCAGCAATGTCGGAAGCTTGCTGTCTTTATTTCTCTACCCGGTTTTGTTTGAACCTATGCTGGTTTTGCAAGAGCAAACCGGGCTTTGGTCTGCGGGGTATGTCGTTCTTATCGGCGTTATAGCTGCGGCGGGCATTACGGCCTTTAGGAACCCTAATCTGGGCACTATTCATGAAGAATTGAGCGCGCCTAGCGCAAAGCCGTTGACGGCATCCAGCCGGGCGTTATGGGTATTCCTCGCATTTATTCCGTCAAGTCTGATGCTGGGGCTGACATCGCATATGACGCAAAATATTGCGTCATCGCCCTTCTTGTGGATATTGCCGCTTGGGCTTTATTTGCTGACTTTCATTATTGTCTTTGCGAAAAAACCGCTTGTCACAACGCAAGGTCTCACGCCCGCATTTGCTTTAAGTTTAGTGCTGGCCATTGTCGCTGGGTTTGTTCTTAAACATGACGTGATTATTTCTATTGGCCTGAGCTTATGCTGCTATTTCGTCATTGCGCTCTACTGTCATTCCCGTTTGGCAGACCGCCGTCCCGACGTATCCCATCTCACCGAGTTTTACATTTGGATGTCTTTAGGCGGTGTTCTCGGCGGTATTTTCAACGCCTTAATCGCGCCAATTGCTTTTAACAATGTGTATGAATTTCTTGGTGTCTTATTGTTGGCGACATTCGCTGTGTCTCGGCAATATTTTGCGGGGGATGTACGCGAATATCTCTATATGTTCAGCTTGCGCTTTCTCATGCCTGCATGTGTGACGGTGATCGGCCTGTCGTTTATTTCGTCCGATACGCATTTGATCATTATTATTGCAGCTGTAATTATTCTTCTGGGCCTGAATTTTAAGCCCTTCAGGGCTAAAATGCTTCCACTGTCTGCGGCGGTGTTTATCGGGCTGTGTTTGTATTTGCCGCTTATTTTCCAAAAATCCGTCCATACTGAACGCTCATTTTTTGGTCTTTTACGGGTCACACAATCCACCAGCGATTATGGCACAGTCCATGTATTTGGACATGGCGATACAGTGCATAATTTTCAGTTGCAAGAGCCGGAAAACCGGCGCGTCCCGCTTGCTTACTACGCAGTTGATAATAGCTTTGATAAAGCCATCAAAGCCGTGCGCAGCCGCAAAGGCGCAATGTCAGCCGCCATTATTGGGCTCGGCGCGGGAGCGCTGGCATGCCACGAACAGGCGGGCGATGACTGGACGTATTTTGAAATCGATCCGGCAGTTGTCGACGTTGCGCTTAACCCGGCTTACTTTAGCTATATGCAGGAATGCGCGCCTAATGCAAAAATTATTACGGGAGATGCACGGCTAACGATCACGGATCTGCCTAAGAACTCACAAGATCTGATTGTTATCGATGCTTTTTCATCAGATTCCATTCCCACACACCTTTTGACCCAGGAAGCTCTCGCGGTTTATCAATCCCGCCTCAAAGATGATGGCATTATGTTTTTTCATACGACGAACCGCGTCATGGATGTGTCATCAGTCGTTGTGAAAACGGCGCAAAGTATAGGCCTAGATGCCCGTTTTATATCGCGTTCAGACTTCTCAGGTCATGAATATGAGGGCCTTGTTGAGGCCACGAAAGGCGTAATGGTTGGCAATGCCGCCGATATAGAATCTATCACAGCGGGCAACCCTGTATGGGAGACTTTAACGCCAAGCATGCGTATCAAGGCGTGGACGGACAGTTACTCGCCGGTTATTGGTGCGATCAGAGCGAAAATGGAAACAGACGCAGCATCGATAAAATAGCTATTTTGCTTTGTAAACAGCCTTGCCGTTGACAATCGTCATAACCACTTCGGCGCTAAGAATATCCGTTGGCTCTGCTGTCATAATGTCCGTGTTGAATATTGTGAAATCAGCCGCTCTACCGACGGCAATTGACCCCGTTTTATCCTCTTCAAAGGCTGCATAAGCGGGCCAAATTGTGAACATTTTAAGAGCTTCTTGACGCGTTACTTTCTCTTCAGGATACCAATTTTCATTGCTGTAACCTTTGAGATCTTGGCGCGTCACTGCCGCGTAAAATTCTATACGGGGATCACCAACTTCGACGGGAGCGTCTGAACCCCCGGCAATGATGCTGCCGCTATCGATGAGGCTTCGCCACGCATAACCACCGGCAAGGCGCTTTTTACCCAGACGGTCAACAGCAAAGTGCAAGTCGCCAATGGCATGGGAGGGCTGCATGGACGGAATAATGCCGAGGGCTCTGAACCGGTCAATATCATCAGGTGCTAAAATCTGGGCATGCTCAACACGCCAGCGCGGATCCGCTATGGCGCGGTCTTCCGCCGGAACACCCGCAAACGCAGCTTCGTACCAGTTAAGTAAGAGTTGATTGGCGCGGTCTCCAATGGCGTGGGTGTTGACCTGTATGCCCGACCGTAAAGCCTCTTCCAAAATTGGAATAATGGTCTCCTCAGTAATCAGGAGCAGGCCTGTATTGCCGGGATCATCATCATAAGGGGCGAGCAAGGCCGCGCCGCGTGAACCGAGCGCGCCATCAGAATATAGCTTAACCGCGCGGGCGCGTATCAGTCCATCCGAGCCAGGCGTAAAACCAAGCACTTGCTTAAGCTCGTCGGCCGTTTTGATATCCGGTGATGCGTAGACTTTAAGCTGAATTTTATCATCTGCCGCGAGTTCTTTCATAAGGTCAAGGTTTTCCATGCCCACGGACATGGAATGAATATTGGTCCAGCCCCGGCTTGTGTAAACATCTGAGGCCTTGGCATAAGCGGCTTTCTTGCGCTCATCCGTCAAAACAGGAATGAGAGCATCCACAAGGTTCATAGCATTATCAATGAGCATGCCATTGGGCTCGCCGGCCTCATCTTTTAAAATGTCGCCGCCAAAGGGGGATTCTGTGTCGGATGTAATGCCTGCGGCTTTGAGGGCCGCCGTGTTAACAACAGCCGCGTGCCCATCCGCACGCCCTAAAATAACGGGATGGTTTGGCGCAACCGCGTCCAGATCGTCTTTGTTAGGGAAGCGTTTTTCGGGCCAATGGGTTTCGATCCAGCCTCGTCCATGAATGGTTTGCCCTTCGGGTGTTTCCGAGACGGCGAGTTTGAGCCGCTCTTGCAGTTCACCAACGGATTCTGCGCCGGTCATATTGACCATCATTTCTCGAAGACCGATCCACAAAAGATGCCCGTGAGAATCTGTGAGGCCGGGGATGAGTGTCTGTCCCCCTAAGTCAAGTTTCTGCGCGCTGGAGCCCGCATTGGATTCGCACCAATCATCTTGCGGTGCCATCTCGCTGACGGCTGTGATGATGCCATCTTTGACGGCGAGTGCTGAGACTTTTGGTGCCGAGTCAATTGCAGTATATATTGGGCCGCCTGAAATGCACCAGCTAATGTCCGATAGGGCTGAAGGCTGCGCGGGTTGTTCGACTGAAGGCTGCGAACACGATGCTAGGGTAAATATTGCTGCGCTACCCATTAAAAGTTTTCCGTAAGTCATGTCTATCTCCCTCATTGAGATGATAGAGTTAATCCTTATGGGGCAGAGGTCAAGAGACGCTTAGCTCGCTTCTTGAAAAATTTCTTTGTAGTGGGTGTTTGTCCGGTCTAAATTCAGTACACGGTCAAAAGACTCGAGAATGGTTGTCAGTTTAACCGGTTTGGCAAGTGAATCATCCATGCCAATGTTTCTACACAGTCTCAATTGCTGATATTGTGGGTCTGCTGTAAGCGCTATGATCAAAATATCTGACCAACGCTTTTCGGCGCTCCGAATGGCCAGTGTTGTCTCTATGCCGTCCATAACGGGCATGTGAATGTCCATCAGCACTATATCGACGTCTTGTACTTCAAGAATATCTAGCACTTCTTGACCATTATTGGCTTTATACATTTTCCCAACAACGGATTGAAGTAAAGACTCGACGACCATGTGGTTGATCGGATTGTCATCGGCCACGAGAATTTTGAGATTGGAGTATGGAGATTTTGCGGCGTCTTGGTCGACCATAATATGGTCAATAATGGCCGCACTCGTATCAATATTAGAAATTTCAGTGATTTCAACGGGCAGCGTTAGCGCGAAAATCGTGCCTTTTCCCATCTCAGAGCGAACACTGATACTCCCGCCCATCATTTCAATAATTCTTTTTGTAATACTCATGCCCAACCCTGTGCCGCCAAAGCGGCTGGATATGGATTGGTCGGCTTGAGTGTAAGCTTCGAAAATACGGCCTTGTTGCTCTTTTGTCATGCCAATACCGCTGTCACTGACTGCGAGAACGAGCCGCGGTTGCTTTCCCGGTTTGTCGACTAATGTCAGGATGACATCGACATGGCCATTAGGCGTGAATTTTACAGCATTGGACAGCAAATTATTTAAGCATTGTTCATACCGGAACCGATCAAAAATGATGTCATTGGGCGCTTTGTCATCAATCCGGCAGCGAATTGTGGTTCCATTTTTCTTGGCTTGTGGTTCCCAAATACGGCAAATATTCTCTACTGTTTCGCGCGGATTTCCTGACTTGCTGTCAAGCATAAGCTTATCGGCGTCCAGTTTTGAATGATTGAGCGTGCCTTCGAGAATATTCATGATGCTATCAGCCGAAGAGTGGATCAATTCGAGTTTGGGCTGAATGTCCGGATGAGGGCTGTGTTGAATAAGCGCGTCTGTCATGCCGATGACCGCATTCATGGGCGTACGAATCTCATGGCTAAGTCGCGCAATAAAATTATTTTGTGATTGCAAAGTTTTCTCGGCCTGCTCTTTGGCCTTACGGAGTTCATCCTGTAGCGCGAGTTCGTCTGTCACATCTTCAAAAAAGCAAACGACACTTGATAAACGGCCGGACTCGGTATGCTGTGGACGCGCATGCATGCGGAACCAAACGACCCCTTTGCGGCTGGTTTTTAGGCGTGTCGTTTTATCGTATGGCTTGCCTTGGCGAACTGTTTCTGCCCATTCTCGCTCAGAGTCTTCAACATCGTCCGGGTGGGAGATGCCTGAAAACCCCTCTTTTTCTAGAACTTCACGTTCCGAGCTTGTTAATAAACTATCTAAATATTGACTGTTGACCTCAAAAGTTTCTGTATCGTAATTATACGTGAAATAGCCAGTTTTTCCGAGCTTTGAAGCGATTTTAAAAACTTCGGCTTTTTCATGTTTGCGGGATATATCTTCAATTGTGATCATCAAGCATCCGCTTTTGCAGGCTTGACGCTTTACGTCTAATATTTTCCCATTAGGCGGGACGATACGGCCTGGAAATTTGTGGCCGGATTCTGCTAGTAAAAATTTACGAATGTCATCATGCGAGAATTCGTCAAATTTCTTCGCACTGAGTTTTCCAAAATCACCGCGGTCGGCCATGTATGACATGATGTTTGGTAGATTCATGTCTTTAAAATCTTCCATAGGTGAAAGATCAAGATATTTGAAAGTTTGTTTGTTGGTGAAAATCAGTGACATATCCTCGGCAACAACCACGACGCCAATGCCTAGACACTTTCCCAGTGTTGACAGGGCCATTGGCAGTTGAGTTTCTGATGATACGTTATCGACTTTCGTCACCATGTTGGACCTACGCCTAGCGTTCGCTAATTCACTGTGTTGCTAGAATGACGCGGTGAGGTTAATAAATCATAACGTGAAGCCCTCATTAGACATGAAACGCGTCTATTTATGTCTCAAAGCGGCCTCTGCGGCATCTTTGCCGTTGCCCGCTCCGCACTTCCATCTTATACAGCCCATCATTCGCCGAGCAATTGGTTGCGGAGTGTGGCGCAGTCCGGTAGCGCACACGCCTGGGGGGCGTGGGGTCGTAGGT